>LNEO01000117.1 GCA_001465015.1 Deltaproteobacteria bacterium Ga0077539
TGGGGGCCGCCGCGCGGCTTGGTGACAAACGTCGTTTCGTCGCTCGATTTGCAACTCCAACTCGCTTGTTATGCCGTGGAGTTTTCGGCGCCTATGCCCTGGGGCCCTCCCCTCGCCGCCACCCTCGTCGCCCAGTTTGTCAGCGATCACGCCGATCACGAGCGCTCGATCAACGGAGCGGCCGCGACGCTCTCGAGCGCGGTCAGCTCTCGGGCGCCGGCGGGGGATCGCTGTCGGGCCCTTCGTCCTCGGGGCCGCTGACCTCCGAGTGACCGAGGGAGAGCGCGTGGTACAGGCGAGCCAGCGGCGCAGGCGCCCACCAATTCAAGTCGCCGAACAGCCGCATGGTGGCTGGCACGATCAGCACGCGGACGATCGTGGCGTCGAGCGCGACGGCGATGGCCATTCCGACGCCGACGGCCTTGAGGATCACGACCTCTGCGAGCGCGAAGGCCGAGAACACCGCCACCATGATGGCGGCCGCGCTGGTCACGAGCCGCGCCGAACGCTCGAGCCCTTCAGCGACCGCGCGGGTGTTGTCCTTGGTGCGGAGGTACTCCTCCTGCATGCGCGTCAGCATCAGGACCTCGTAGTCCATCGAGAGGCCGAACACCGCGCAGAACAGGATCACCGGCAGCACCGGCTCGACCGGCTGCGGCTCGAAGCGAAGCAGCCATCGGAGGTGGCCGTCTTCGAAGATCCAGACGAGCGCGCCGAAGCTCGCAGAGAGGCTCAAGAGGTTCATGAGCACGGCCTTGATGGGCAGCACCACCGAGCCGAGCAGGATGAAGAGCACGATGGCGGTCATCACCATCACGAAGCCGATGGCCCACGGGCTCTTGGAGAGCACGTATGCAGTGGTGTCGACGTCGAGGGCGGTCGGGCCGCTGACCCAGGACTCGCCGCCGCTCGGACGGATCGCGCGCGCGGCGCGAACGACCGAGCGAGCGGTCTCGGAGTGCGAGTCGCCGCGGGTGACGAGGCTGAAGATGATGACTCGGTCAGTCGAGACGTACTTTCGCGCCTCTTCGAGGAGCGTCGGTCGAAACATGTCCGGCAGCCCGTACACATTGACGTAGCCGTCGGCGTCGAGCGAAGGGTCGAGGTCGACGTAGCTCTCGACCTTGGTGACCCCTGGGATCGCCGCGAGCCTGCGAGAGTACGCGAAGCTCGCGCGGACGCGGGCCTCGTCGGTGCTGCTCGAGCCTTCGGGCAGCCTTTGAACGACCGTGACTCGATTGGCGCCGAGCTCTGGAAAATCTCGGACGATCGCGTCGTAGCCCCGGCGCGCTTCGACGTGCGGCGGCAGGACCGTGACGCTCGCGGCCGCCATGGTCATGCGCAGAAACGGCGCTCCCGCGGCGATGGTAAACGCGAGCGTCGGCGCAAGAACGAGCAGCGGGCGACGCATGACCCAGCGGGCGATGCGACGCCAGAAGCCGCCCGCGTCGCTCGAGTTTGCGCGGGTCTTGACGATGCGAAGCGCGTTGACGCGAGGGCCGAGCAACGACAAGAGCGCCGGCAAGAGCGTGAGGGCGAAGAGCACGGCGAGCGCGACGACGATGGCGCCGGCGACACCCATCGAGGCGAGGAAGGTGCCTCGGTAGAAGAGCAAGCCAGACATTCCGATGACGACGGCGACGCCCGAGAAGGCGACGGCGCGGCCAGCGGTGGCGAGCGTTCGACTGAGGGCCTGGTCCGTCGGGTGACCGAGCGCGAGCTCGTCGCGAAACCGATTGACGATAAAGAGCGCGTAGTCGATGGCGACGCCGAGGCCGACGAGGGACGTGACGTTGAGGCTGTACTGCGTGACGTCCATCGACCGAGACGTGAGAAACACGCCGGCCATTCCTGCGACGACGGCGAGTCCTCCGACGCCGACCGGAAGCGCGGCAGCGGCGAGCGAGCCGAACACGAGCAGCAAGACGAGCAGCGCGAGCGGCGCGGAGATCAGCTCGCCCTTGAAGAGGTCTCTCTCGAGCGTTCGATCGAGGTCTTCTTTGTACGCGAGGTTGCCGGTGAGGGTGAGCTCGACCGCGGGATCGGGCCGCAGCCTCGCGCGCAGCTCGCGAAACGTCGTCTGCGCCGTTTTCATGTCGCCGCGGACGGAGGCCTGCAAAACGACGCCGCGGTTGTCGCGGGATCGAAGGATCGCGGCCACCGTGGGCGCGAGATCGAACGGAACGACGAGCTGCGAGACCCGCGGATCATTCTTGATCGGGGCGACCGAGCGATCGAGCGCGCTGCGAAAACCCTCGTCGTCGATCGTTCCGCGTCGCGCGCGGGCGACGACGAGAAACGACGTCGGTCCAGGACGGCCGAGCTCGCGCTCGAGCACCGTCTGACCGCGATCGGCCTCGGTCATCGGGAAGTTCGCCGGCGCGAGCACCCCTCCACGCGACAGAACACCGATCGACAGCGCGAGCACCAGGGCGCTCAGCGCGAAGATCAGCGTTCGATATCGATGAATGATCAAACCCCAGCGGGCAAGCATCGGACTCTATTGCTCAGAGGGTGAACTCGGCGGCGTTGTCCCCCTCGGAGACCTTCAGCCACATCGCTGCCTGATCCCCCTCGTACACGAGCTTGCCACCCTGCGTGAAGCGAAGTTGATAGCGAGCGAACGTTCGGAGCGATCCTTTTCGTAGCTGGGTGGTCCAGCCTTCGAGCTCGAGCGGCTCTCCCATCCGCGCGAGGTGATGAAACTTCGCGCTGTGAATCTTCGCGCCATACCCGATCCAGCCGTCGGCGTGCCGAAGTCCGAGGACGTAGTACGCGTGGACAAATCCTACCATCCCGGTCATGTGCACCATCAGACCGCCGGAGACGTGCCTCGGGTGACGGACGGGATGCACACGCTGATCGCGGGTGAGCGGGAGGCCTTCGTGCGCGGGCATTCGACAGCGGACGTAGCTGCGCGCGGCGTCGACTTCGAGCACATCGTCGATCAAGAGCGCGTCAGGGGCGTAGGGACAGTCGTCGATAAAAGGTTGTTCGAGCGCCATTGAGCGGCGCGGAGGGTACACGCATGGCGCCTTCACGCGAACGGGCTACAAGTACCGCAACAATTCGCGTGGCGTGCGCGTCGGTTGCTACGCTGTGCTACCTCCCGTTCGCACGCCCTCGAATCGCAGCCCTCGAATGCTCCACGCAAATCGCAATTCAGCCTTGGACACCGCCGTGTTGCTCACGCTCGACGCAGCGGGGGTGGCCTTCGCGCTGTTCGACGGCGACGGGATGAGCGTCGAGACGAGCCGCTCATTTGACGCGCTCTCTGCGCTGCCGACGGAGGCCCAGCGGGACTTTTTGCACGATCGAGTGCTCGCGGCGGTGTCGCGCGCCCTCAGCGGCGAAGACGTCGACGATCACTGCGACCTCGGGGGGGACGGCGAGCAGTCGGACGCGCACTGCCGGCGCCTGACGGCGCGGAGAGTCGACGGCGCCGACGCGACGCGGGTGGTCGTGTGGCTATCGGACTCGAGCGACGCGGCCCGCGCGGAGGCTCACGCCAAGGCGAACGCGGCCCGCGCTGCGAAAGCCGAGGCAGCCAAGGACCAGTTTCTCGCGACGCTGTCGCACGAGCTTCGCACGCCGCTCGCGACGATCCTGGGATGGACGCAGCTCTTGAAGAGCCGCAGCCCCGACGCAACCACGATCGACGGCGCGATGGCCACCATCGATCGAGCGGCGCGGGCTCAGCTTCGATTGATCGACGATATCCTCGTGGCCGCGCGAGTGGTCGCTGGCGCGCTCAGGCTCGAGCGACGAAAGGTCGACGTCGCGCTCGCGGTTTCGCGCGCTGCCGAAGCGGTGCGAGCGACGGCAGAGAGCAAGGACGTGCGGCTGCAGATGGCGCTCGAAGACGACTGTTTCGTCGACGGCGACCCGGGAAAGCTCGAGCACGTGGCGTTTCATCTGCTCGGCAACGCGATCAAGTTCAGCGCGCGCGGCGGGTCGGTGCGCGTGTTGGTGGGCCGCGATCGCGCCCGCCAAACGGCGACGATTTCGGTGAGCGACGACGGCGTCGGCATCGTCGCTGAGCTCTTGCCGCGGGTGTTCGATCGCTTTACGCAGGGCGAGTCGGGCCTCACCCGCGCCCACGGCGGACTCGGCCTCGGGCTGTCGCTCGCCCGGCACCTCGTCGAGGCGCACGGCGGCTCGATCGACGTCGAGAGCGAAGGCCCCGGTCGAGGAACGACCGTGCTGATCCGAATGCCGCTCGCCTCGTGAGCTACGGGGGAAATTTCCCACTTCCTGCAGCGGAGCGGATCGAGGCTAGCATACAAGCCGTTCGAAGCGTCCACGCGCGGTGATTTCAAGCTCCAAGGGTGTCGTTATATGGCATTCTTGTGGGCGCGATCACCCGTCGCTGCATCGTCCCAACTCCATGCCCATCCTGACCGACGAAGAACGGCTCGGCTCCACGCTCGCCGGAAAATACGTGATCGACGCGATCATCGGGCGCGGCGGAATGGGTGCGGTCTTCTCGGGACATCACGCGATCTCGGGCCGGTCGGTGGCGATCAAGGTTCTTCACTCGCATCACGTTCGTGATCCGGTGGCGGTCCATCGGTTCCTCAACGAAGCGAAGACCGCCGCGGCGTTTCGCCACCCAAACGTCGTCGACGTGATCGACGTCGATGCGCTCGATGACGGGACCGTGTACCTGGTGCTCGAGCTGCTCGAAGGCGAGACGCTCGGCGAGCTGCTCGACCGAGAGAAGAAGCTCTCGGTCGAACGAACGTTGTCGACGTTGATCCCCGTGCTCCGCGCCGTCGCGCACGCGAACCGGATGAACATTATTCACCGGGACCTCAAGCCGGACAACATCTTCCTCGCGCAGAGCAAGCGCGGCGTGGTGTCGGTGGTCCTCGACTTCGGCATCGCCAAGACGCTCGACGGAGGCGAACAGAGCGTCAATACGGTCACCGGCACGATTTTGGGAACGCCGCAGTACATGCCGCCGGAGCAAGCGCTCGGGGCGAGCGAGAGCGCGCCTTCGCTCGACGTGTACGCGATGGGAGTCGTCGCCTTCGAGTGCCTCGCCGGACAGCGTCCGATCGATGGCCCGACGCCGACGGCGATCCTCGCGAAGCTCATCAACGACCAATCGACGAAGCTCTCGAGCGTCGCGCCCGATCTTGCTCCGAGCCTCGTCGACATCATCGAGAAGGCGAAGAGCCACGATCCTGAAGCACGCTTTCAGACCTGCGACGCCTTCGCCGACGCTCTCGAGCAAGTCGCGGCGCAGCTCGGCATCACCGTCGAGATCGTCGATGCGACCGGAAGGCTCGCGACGCACGAAGGCGGGCGAAGCCAGCGACTTCGGACGGTCTCGGGCGTCGATGTTTCGGCGCGCTACGCCGCGGTGAAGGCCCAGTCCAATCCGCCGCCGATTATCGCCGAAACCATGGACGAGGCGCCGCGCGGTACGCCGAGCAGCGGCGTGGCGATTCCGCGCAGACCGCACAGCACGTTCGCTCCGACCACTTCGTCGCGCAGCCCCGGCGGGTCGCCAGCGTCGCTCATCGGTGCGGCTGTGGCCTTTGTCATCGTCGCCGGCGCGGGCGCTCTCACGCTCCGCCGAACGACCGCGACGCCCTCGCGCCGCGCCCCGGACATCACGCCCACCGCCGCCGTCACGCCCTCCGCTGTCCTGCCGCGCCCATCCGCGATCGAGCCCGCGCTGTCTGTTGTGCGACCTACGGTCACGCCTCCGACGACACCAGCAGCAGTGTTGTCCGGAACGACGGCGAGTCGCAGCGACGCCGGCGCGTCACTGACCGACCCCGAGCGTCGCGCCGCAAGAACGCAACGCGTCGACCGCGCTCACTCCGCCACGTCCGGCGCCACCGCCGGGCCTTCCGCTGCACAGCCCCAGGTCGCTCGACCCGGGACAACAACGACAACCGCCACGACCAGCGCTTCGACCAACGGCAATCGTCGACTGCCCGAGGTCGCTCGCGAGTGGTGAAACAGCTCCCGTGAACTTCGCAAAGAGTCGACCAAGCGTCTGTCCCCTGCGCCGTGCGTTTTGCGCCTGGACGCTAGCGGCCGCGTCGACGGCCGCTTCGAGCGCGGCGCTCGCACAGGTGGACGGCGGTTCGCCGGACGGAGCGGCGGCTTCGATGAGCGCGGCGTCCACCAATCCGGACGCGGGCGCGCGGCCGATCGATGCGCGCGCGGCCGAAGCGCGACGCGCGTTCGAGCGAGCCGTCGCGTTCTCGCAAGAGGAGCGCTGGGGCGAGGCGCTCGAGGAGTTTCGGCGCTCGATGGAGCTCGTCGAGCGTCCGAACGCGGCGTTCAACATGGCCACGACGCTCGTGAGGCTCGGCCGGCACGTCGAGGCGATCGCCGCGTTCGAGCGGTACATGGAGATCACCGACCGCGTCGCCGACGCGGTTCGCGTCGCCAACGCGCAAGAGCAGATCACAGCGGAGCGAGCGATCGTCGCGACCGTGGTGTTGACCGTCGATCCGCCGCAGGCCGAGCTTCGCGTGGACGGGCGCAGCAGAGGCGACGTCACAGGAGCAACCCGCACGATCTCGCTCGATCCAGGCTCGCACACGATCGAGTTGCAAGCGCCTCGACACCGACCGTTTTCGACTTCGTTTCGCCTGACCAGCGGCGAGAGGCGAGAGATCGCGGCGCGTCTGGTCGCCGTGACGACCGCGACGCTCGAGGTGAGCCCCAGCGTCGCCACCGCGTCGGTGCTCGTCGACGGCGCGCCGTTCGGGCGCGGGCCGCAGCAGGTCCCATCGGGGCCACACGAAATCATCGTCACCGCCGTCGGGCACGATCGATACCGCCGTCGCGTCACGCTCGAGCCCGAGGCGTCGCTCCGCGTCGACGCCGCTCTGCAACGCACGGTCATCGCGCGTGGGCTCCACGAGAACCCGCTGTTTTGGGTCGCGGTCGGCGGCGGAGTGATCGCGGTCACGACCGCGGTGGTGCTCGGCGTCGTGTTCGGCACGCCTCAGCCAGAGACGATGACCTCGACCGGCATCGTGATTCAGGGCTTGTCCGGCCGCTGACCGCGCGAGGCGCGAACGCGCGCGACTTCGCGCGTGAAGATTCGCCGCAGGATGGCCGAGGCGCAGCCGTAGGTGCTCTCGACGCCGAAGTAGCTCAGGGACTTCGAGAGCAGCTCCTGTCGTCGCGAGTAGGGCGTGTCCGAAGCGTAGTGCACGACGCCGAGCTCGAAGGGAACTGCGTTGGACAAGTGCACGATCGAGCCGCTCGGGTGGCGGTCGGGAAACGCGAGCTCGAACACCGCGCTCAGATAGGGACCGGCCTCCATCTCCAGCACTGTGTATCCGTCGCGGTAGTAGTCGGCCATGTATGCGCGGTTCTGCAGAAACGCCGACCGAACGGTGAGCGCCTTCTGTCCGTCGAGCACGGTTCCGCGGCGCATGAAGGGCTCGAGGTCACCGGCGCTGAACGCGTTGCGAAACATGTAGCGATTTCGCGAGTGCTCGTCGAACACGGTGTCCGAGAGCATCACGTCGCCGACGCGTCCGTTGAGCGTCGCAGCCTTGCCCATCACGTAGACGCCGAGCATGTCGCTCGCGCCCTGAACGAGCCGCGTGAGCAGGTGATACGCCGCCATGCCCAGCGGGTAGTCGATGTTGAGCACGACGGCGTCGCTCTGCGCCAGCAGCTCGATGCCATCGACGCGCACGCGAGGATCGAGCCGCTCGGGCTTGAGCGCCGCGAGGTCGACCAGCTGCGCCGAAACGTCCACCTTTCCTGGGCTGGGGACGGTGCGAACGCCGGACTGCGCGTCGAAATCTTGCACCTGCTGCAGGAGCGAGCGCGTGTCGACGTCGGACTCGTGAAGCCACGCGCGCAAGAGGTAGTACGTGAGGTTCGACAGCGTGTCCTCGTCGCGGTTCTCGAGCGCGCTCTCGACGACCTCCGCGAGCCGCTCCGGGTTCTTGCGGCGAACGAAGTCGATGATCGATTCGCGATGGGTCCGCGCGTATCCACCACACAAATTCAAGATCGAGTGCGTGTTGGACGAGACGAAGTAGAGCGGCGGACGCTTGCGCGGCGCGTCGCGGACGTACGCGGGCTCGATCCCGCTCCACCAGCGATGGGCTGCGCGCTGATAGCCCGTGTAGGTCGTCGAGAGAACGCGCAGGCGCAGGTCGCACTCGCGCGAGACGATCGCGCGAAGACCGCGGTCGATCCCGTCCCCGAGCCCGGCGCGAAGCGTCGCGACGCCCGCAGCGTCGAGGCCGAGGAGCGTGGCGAGCTCGGCGTCGTCGATCGAGAGCGAGTCGCCTTCTTCGGTTCGCGCGATGGCGCGGCCGAGCGCTGTGTGCGCGAGCCGTTCGTGGAGCTTGTTCCACTCGATCTGGTAGGCCGTGACGATCGGGATGAGGTCGTCGAGGTCGCTTGTGCTCGTGAGAAACACCGCGAGCGTCTTGTCTCCGTCGTAGCGGAGCGGCCGTCGACGGCCTCGCGTGCGCACCTCCGCCCAGTCGCGCACCTCGAGGCCGATGGTCTCGAACTGCTCGTGTGACTGCCCGAGGATGATTCGCTCGATCGACGCCATGCAGGACGGCAGGCGCGCCGCCGCATAGGCGAAGGCCGCGACGTCGGGAACGACATCGTGCGCCCCGAGGTGCAGCGTCGAGTCGCTGAACGCATGCGCTTCCTCGAACGCGCGGACGCGCACCTCGCCGGTCGTGCGCAAGAGCGAGTAGTACGTTCGAATATAGAGTTCGACGCCGTCGCTCGCGCCCTGGAGGCCGCCGTCGTCGCGGGGAGTCACTTTGCTAGAGGTCATCGTCACCGAATGCGGCGTAGGCTCGCAGAATCACCCCGAGAAACACAATGGCCCGCGAATGTGGCGCTCGCGTGAATGACAGAGAACTGTCGCCAAATCGGAAACTGCGGCATCGTTGTGGTAGTTGAAGAGCGGGCGCGGCCGCTGCGACAGGTCCAGCGAAGCCCGATCGCTCGAGGAAGAAGGCACACAATGGGATTCGATCCAAACGGCGGACAAGGTGGACAAGGTGGCGGATGGCCTGGCGGACCGCCGGGCGGGCAACCGCAAGGCGGAGCTTGGGGCGGACAGCCGCAGCAGCCCGGCGCGCCGTTTCAACCGCAGCAGCCGCAGGGCGGTTTCGGCGCACCGCAGCCCGGCTTCGGCGCACCGCAGCCCGGCTTCGGCGCACCGCAGCCCGGTTTCGGCGCGCCCCAGCCGGGCATGGCGCCCTACGGAGCTCAGCCGCCAATGGGCGCGATGGGCGGCGCCAAGCCGAAGCAGACGATGTTGCTGCTCGCGATTCTGCCGTTCCTCTTCGGATTCAGCGGCATTCACAGCTTCTACGCTGGCCACACCGTGAAGGGCATCCTTCAGTTCATCACCTTCGGCGGCTGTGGCATCTGGCAGCTGATCGACATCATCGGGATCTTCAACGGCAACTACCGCGACAGCAACGGTCAGCCGCTGAGCCCGTAAGCGCCACGCCGAGCCTCGCGAGATGGGTTTCGATCCAAACAATGGACAGGGAGGCGGCTGGCCGCCAGGCAACCCGCCGCAAACGGGCTGGCCTCCCCCAACCAACTCTGCACAAGGCTCGGCGTCCGGCGCCTCCCCACCGGGCAGCTTCGGCGAGCAAGCGTCCAACGCTTCGCTCGTCCCGGTGGGGAGCCCCTTTGGGTTGCCGCCCTCGCCCACGTCGCCGAGCAGCGTGAGCGACAAAGACCAAGCGACGGTCTTCTTGCTGTCGCTGTCGGGCCTGCTCGGTATCGCCGGCATCGACCGGTTCTTCTTGGGTCAGCCGGGGCTCGGGATCCTCAAGTTGCTCACCGCAGGCGGCTGCGGATTCTGGTCGCTGGTCGACACCGTCACGATCGGGATGGGCAAGATGCGCGATGCCCAGGGCCGACCATTGCGCACCGAGCCGACCGTCGGCACACCAACTCGCAAGCAGTCCGTCGCGTTCTTGCTGTCGTGTCTCGGGTTCTTCGGGATCTCCGGGATCGACCGCATCTATCTCGGCCACACTGGCCTCGGCATCGCCAAGCTGCTGACCGGCGGTCTGTGCGGACTCTGGACGCTCTACGACTTCGTGATGATCGGCACGGGCAAGGTTCGCGACGCCCAGGGCAACTCGCTCTTGCCCGAGTGAACAGCGCGTGTCACGTCACACGGGCGCCGCTCATGACGTCCCTGGCCGAGAGTAGACGTGGTCTCGCGCCGTCGGCGCGCGAAGCCGTCGCCGTCTGGCAGCGGAGCCGCTGTCGATGAGCGCGCCCGACGAACACGGCGCGGTTCACCCGCGACGATCGCCGAGGGTCATCGCGGCGGCGGTGCTCACCGCGGCGTCGCTCGTCGCCGCGTCGCTCTACGCAGGGGTCGCCACCAGCGGCGGGGCGACGTGTCCCTCGCGCTGGCTGTTTCATTCGCCGTGCGCGGGCTGCGGGATGACTCGAGCCTTCGCCGCGCTCGTTCACGGAGACATGGCGTACGCGCTGAGAGCGAACGTCGCCTCCCCCGCGCTGTTCGCGCTCGCGCTCGGCGTGGGGCTGGTCTTCGTCGCGCAGCTCGCCACCAACCGCCCGATCTTTCGTGAGCTGTCGGCGAAGCGGTGGGTGCGCGCTGTGCTGTCGGCCGCGCTGATCGCGCTCGCTTTGATTGCATGGGTCAGCAATCAAATGCGCCACCGCGCCGGCGAGGGACCGCTGCACTTGCGCTCCTGGCACCAAGAGAGAAACCGCGCTCCTCTGGCGGACCTACCGGGCGGCGAATCGTAGGGTCAATTGCGGATCGTCGGGCACTGGCAGAGCGATCGCCGGGTGAGCATCGCGCACTGCCCTGCGCGCAAGCGCGCGACGTCATCCGCGGCTGGACCGGGTCCGAGGCGAGCGATCTGACCGACCACGCTCTGCAGCTCGTCGCATCGGTCGCTCGTCCGCAAGAGCACTCGCGCGCGTTGGGTCGGATCGAGGAGGGCGATGCGCTCGCGCGCGAGCCGCCCCGAGCGACGCCGCGCGTCGTTGCTGGGACCGAACACAGTGTCTTCCGCGAGGACTCGGGCTGCGGTCCGCGAACCCGCGAAGGAAGCCGCGTGCAAGAGGGTCTCTGCCGCGCTCGCAGCGGAGTCATCGGCGAGCGCCTTGGCGAGGGCGCGAACGAGCGGCTCGTCTTCGACGAGGCTCGAGTCGCGGGCGACCGCGTCGGCGAAGGTCGCGACCGCCTCGGTGTTGCGTCGGTCCGCGCTGAGCAAGAGCGCGAGGTGATAGGCGACGAGTCCATCGTCGTCGGCGTGCGGTCGTCGCGCTCGTCGCGTGCGGAGCATGGCAATCGCGGAGGCGGAGTCACCGTGGGCCGCGAGGCCCAGGGCGCGCGCCACCTCGCTGTCTTCGCGAACGGCGGTCAGCCGTCGAGCGATCGGCAGCGCTCGCGGCTCTTTCGGCGTCCGATGCGTGAGCGTGTGCACGACGTTGTACACGCCGGACAAGAACGCCCCGACCGATACCAGGAGCACCGGCAACAGCACGACGACCGGGACGAATCCGAGCCGTGGAATCCAGTAGACCGGCAACCCAGCGATCTTCGTCGGCGGGACGAACGTCCCTTGCGCGCTCGGCGATCCGCCGCGGTCTTGCACGGTCGGAGCCGCGTCGGACACCGTCGGCGGCGCGGTGAGCTCGCTGCTCGAGGCGAGGAGCGTATGGTGGTGCTCGACGGAGTCCGCCGGCTGCGTCGACGCGTAGGCAACGGCGAGCCGCTGCACGGAGTCGGCGAGCGCTTCATCGAGCGCCGCCATCGCGTCGGCGACCGAGGCATATCGCTCGATAGGGCTCTTGGCGAGCAAGCGCTCGAACACCGCGTCGAGCGCGGGAGGCAGGTCCGGAGCGAACTCGGTGGCGCGCGGGATGGGTCCGTTGACCTGCAGATCGAGCAGCTCGACGAGGTTCTTGTGATCGAAAGGCTTGCGTCCCGACAGCAGCTCGAACGCGAGGATGCCGAACGCGTACTGATCGGCCGCAGCGTCGACGCGCCGACCGAGCGCTTGCTCGGGGGACATGTAGTGCGGGGTTCCGAAGACCATGCCGGTCTGGGTGAGCGGCTTCTCGTTGTCGGACGCGGTGGTCAGGCGCGCGATGCCGAAATCGATGATCTTGACGAGCTCGTCGGCGCCCTGCCGCTCGATCACGAGGATGTTCTCGGGCTTTAGGTCTCGGTGAACGATCCCGAGGCTGTGCGCGCGAGAGAGCGCGGAGGCGATCTGTCGAAGGAGCTTCAACGACCGAATGAGCGGCAGCCGCGGTACGGACGAGCTGACCTCCCTCAGCGATCGGCCGAGGATGTACTCCATCGCGAGAAAGAACGTGCCGTCTTGAAGCTGGCCGAAGTCCGTGGCCGCCACGACGTTCTCGTGTTCGAGCTGAGCCATCGCGCGCGCCTCGCGCTCGAACCTCGCGCGCACCTCCGGGTTGGCGTGCATGTCCGCGTGCAGCGTCTTGATCGCGACCTTCTTGTGCAGCGCGACGTGCTCGGCGACGTACACCGCGCCCATTCCGCCTTCGCCGATGCGCTCGATCACGCGAAATCGCCCGGCCACCAGCGTTCCGATCAACGGGTCGGGCGGCGGCGCGAGCAGGGCGTTCGAAGGCCCGACAGTCTGTGCGTCGCGGTCGGTCATGCGAGGGGTTCGTGCGGGAGCCTGTGATTCAACGACGTGGGAGGATGCGACGACACTCAGCGAAACCAGCCCCAGCCGCGGCGGTGACCGCGACCACGGTGTCGACCGCGGTGTCGACCGTGATGGTGATCGTCGTCATCGTCGTCGTCTCCGCCGACCACGACGACTCCCGGGATGGCAGGCGCGATGACGATCGACGGCGCGACGATCTCAGCGTGGACGCCGACGACAGGCGTCGCGACGACCGCACCACGCGCTGGGCCGCGCGCCACGACGACCGCCGTGGGGATCGTCGGAACGACCACGACGTTCGACACGACGACTCCGCGATGATGATGCCCGCGAATCTCGACATCGGGCACCATCACGACCACGTCTGGCGGGAGCGGCACGCCCGCGTGCGCGACCCACACTTCGCCTTCGAGCCGGGGCTGCACAGGAACGACGCGACCTTCGACGCGGACGTTGACCGTGGGGACGGTCACCTCCGCGGGAGGAACGGCGCGACCCTCGCGGTCGTAGAAGTAGAACGCCACGTCGCCGCCGCGCGCCGCGACGGTTTCGACTGCGTAATCGCCCACGAGCTGCACCCGGCCGCCGCGCTGTGCCGCGGGCAACGGAGCGGTTGCCGCCACGGCGATCGGCGGCGCGACCACCTCGATCGCGGGCGCGGTCGCAGACGGCTGCACGCTCACCTCGACGGGGTAGGTCCCGACGGGAATTCCAGCGACGCGACCGACGTAGCGATGCTCGGCTTCGTCGTAGGTCATCGCGACCGGAAGCGGATCTTCATCGGGACGACGGATCGAGACCGAGACCGAGTGCGCTTGCAACGGTTCGCCTCGAGGGTCGCGCACGTAGGCAACGATCCTTCCATCGGGCTGCGAGGTCACCTCCGCAGAGATCGCCGCTCCGGCAGCGACGGATCCTCCGTGCTCACCAGGCGCTGCGACGCGCGGCTCCGAGCTCACCGTGGGTGGTCGCGGCGAGTCGCCGCAGACGCGAAGCGCGGAGAAGGCGAGGAGCGAGAGAACTGTGATCTTCATGGTCATCTCCGGGAAGGCCGATCGCTGAGGCTCGGCGCGAAACGCGACGATCACTCCCAGTGTAGGCCACTCGTCGCGCGGGCGCTGGACTGCGAACGCTACTCGCCCGTACACCAGGCGGCGAGGGTGAGCGCAGGTGCGCTGGTTGGTCTTCCAAACTGCCAATCGAGCGGCAGAAACGCGCCGCCGCCGATGTCGAGGTGAACGTAGGCGAGGCCGCTGTTCTTCATTCCGCTGGCGACATCGAGAAACGCGAACGGTCCTTGATGACCGCGCGCGGTGTCGACGCTGGCCAGTCGGTTGCTGCTCACGAGGTCCTCGGCGTTCGAGCGCGCCGCGCAAAACGCGTAGTCTTCGCGGCGAACGCGGGTCCACTCCATGGGCTCGCCCCAGCGCTCTGCGCACGCCGCGAGGCTCGCGATGACGCCGCGGTCGCGGGCCACTTTGTTTTCGATCGCGCCGACGTAGGGCCCGAACGCGCGGATCACATGGCCGGTGAGTGTAGCGACCGATGCGATCACCGATGTTCCAGCGTCCGACGCCGCGCGTTCGCGCAGGTCCGACAAGAGGTCCGCGAGCACGAGCCTGCCCTCGGCGTCGGTGTTTCCGATGCGAACTCGCACTCCTGCGTGGGACGCGATGACCTCGTCGCTCACGAAAGACTCTTCGCCGATCGAGTTGCGCACCATCCCGAGCAGCGCGACCACGCGAACGCCCTGCAGCTTCGCCGCGGCGCACGCGCGGACAAACGCAGCGACGGCGCCGGCGCCACCCTTGTCGCGAGACATGCCGGCCATCGAGCCACCAGTTTTCAAGTCTGCGCCGCCGGTGTCGTACGTGAGCCCCTTGCCCGCGAGGTACAGCGTGCGGTCGTAGCGCCCTCCTTCGGGAACGTACTCGAGCTCGATCACGCACGGTCGATGACGCTCGACGACGTTCGACGCCCGCGCGACCGCGCTCAGCAGAGGCCAGCGGGCGGTGTCACGGTGGATCACGACGCGCACGTCGGTCTCGGCGAACGCGCGCTCGCAGAGAACCGCGGCGCGCAGGGGCGCCATGCGCTCGGGCTCTGTTCCGGTGATGTCGCGGCCGAGCCCGCGGCCTGCTTCGAGCCCGTGCAGGTATGCAGCGCGCGCCTCGCTGAGGCCAACGACCCCGATGGCCGTGGCGCCCTCGCCCGCCCGCCCGGCCTCGCGCGCTTCGAGCGCGTGCCACTGCGTCGCGAGCGCGGCGAGCGCGGCGACGTCGAGCGCCCGGCGGTACTTCGGGTCGTCGGGCGTCGCGACGGTGAGCAGGGGCTTCTTGGCGCCGGAGGCGACCGCCCTGTTGATCGCGCTCGTCACGGTCTCGGCGACGAGGCGAACGTCGTCGATGTCATCGGTGAGTGTGTTGCACGTCGCGAGAACGACGCGCTTTCCCGGAGCGTGATCCGAGGGAAACAACGACGGCCCTTGCGGGCCCCGCGCGAACGCACGATCCGCGTCGATGACCGAGCGGACCAGCGCCGCGATCGGCTCGGGCAGCGCGAGGGCCTCGAGGTAGTTTGCGATGGGCGAGGCGCTCACGATCACGAGCGCGTCGAACGATGAGGCTTCGCTGGCGATCGCGTCCTTCGCGACGCCGAGCAGCAACGGCGGTACGTACATGGCGCGGGGCAAGGTATCAGCGCTCGACGCCGTTGACGACGCTGACGCGTCTACTCGAGCAGGTGCGCGACGCTGAGCAGCGCGATGACGACGCCCAGCAAGGACTCACCGGCGATGATCCCGGACGCGATGGGGATCGTGTACGTCTCGGCCTTCTGGGCGCTGTAGCGCGAATAGCCGTACGCGAGCAGGGCGCCGAGGAACATGCTTACGGAGTTCCACGCGGGGATCACGAGCGCGAGGCCGACGCCCATCGCGCTGGGCAAGTACTTCTTGTACTTGGGCATCGAGAGCTCGAGCAGCGGGAGGATGATCCCGATGATCCCGCCGATCAGCATGCCCCATCGCGCCGTCGGATGAAGCGAGTGCACACCGTGAGAGAGCGCCTCGGCGACACCCTTCCACACCTGTGCGGCGGGCGCGGGAAACTTGTCGCCGCCGAGCGTCCCTGGCGTCGGCACGAGGACGTAGAACAGCGGCACGATCACGAGCGTCCCGACGATCGTCCCCGAGAGCTGCGCGAGAAACTGCCGCCGCGGGTTGGCGCCGAGCAGATAGCCGCTCTTCAAATCCGTGAGCAAATCCGCAGCGCTCCCTGCGGCTCCCGCGGTGATGCTCGCCGTCAACAGGTTGGTCGTCACGTTGGCCGGCGCGAGCACGCCGTAGGTGAGCTGGGTGATCTTTCCCATCGCGCCGACCGGCGTGGTGTCGGTCTCGCCCGTCGCGCGGCAGGCGACGATCGAGAGCACGAACGAGAGCAACACCGCGAGCACCGACAGCCACGGAGCGATGCCGAACCCGAGCCAACCGACGATCACGAGACCGATGGTCGCGAAGAGCATTCCCGCCCCGAACCACGAGTTGGGAACCTCGATCGCCGCCATCGCGTCCTTCTCCTCGACCGGCTGTCCCTCGCGGTACGGCACGCCCTCGCCCGGCTTCTGCTTTCGCGCGCCGAGCCCGCTGAAGGCCCTGAGGATCGTCCGCCACTGAAACGCGAAGGTCAGCAGCCCCGAGGTGACCATCAACGCAGCGCCCGGCCAGAGCGACCACGAAACGATCCCGCGATACGAGATGCGCGCGATCCCGCCCATCGCGTGGATCTTCGGCGCGAGGACTCCGTAGTTGATCAGCGCGGCGACGAGCATCGACGCGGTCGTTCGCAGCCCCATCATCGCCCCTGCCGCGACCATGATGAGCGAGCCCTCGAAGCCGATCGTCCACGCGAGCGCGGGCTGCCCGGCGATCGTGAGCTTGGGAATCCCGAAGGTCGCCGGGATCTTCGAGAGCTTCGTGAGGATCGCGAGGACGCCCTTGCTCGCGTGCGCGTCGCGCAGCCACGCCACGATCGCGCCCAGGCCCATCGCGCCAAAGAGCGCGCGGGCCTTTCGCGCGGACTCTTCGCCGGCAGAGTAGAGCGATCGAAGCGTCTCGGCCGCGGCCGTTCCGCTCGGAAACTGCAGCTGCTCGACGTTGATCATCTGCCGCTTCATCGGGATGGCCATCACCGTCCCGAGCACCGCGAGCAAGAACGTCCAGATCATCAAGAGCGGCCACGGCATGTGCGACCCCTTGACCAGGAGGTACGCGCACATCGCCGACACCATCGTCCCGCCCGTCGAGTAGCCCGCAGACGACGCGGTCGACGCCATCGCGTTGTTCTCGAGCAAAGACAGGTTGCTCTTGAACAGCCCGGCCGCCTGCAGCCCTCGCCCGAGCGCGAAGGACAAGATGCACGCGGTGATCGCGACGCCCAATCCCCAGCCGGTCTTCAGCCCGACGTACAAGTTGGACGCGGCCATCACCGCGCCGAGCGCCGATCCCATCACGAACGAGCGCAGCGTAAACTGCGGCATCGAGTCGCCCTGATAGACGGTCTTGTACCAATGCAGCTCCGGATCGACTCCCGGCGGAGCCACGTTCTTGCCGACAACAGCGCTCTCTGCGCTCTCGATGTGCATGAGGAGCGCGAGCCTACCAGAGCAGACAATCGCCCATGCCAGCCCTCTTGCCCGCGCGATCGCCGAAAGCGCGGCGCATCTTGACTTAGCATCACAGTGCAACTAAGTCTGCGTCGCCGGTCGGATTAAGCTCCGACCGCCGAAGGAGGCGCTGTCGAGCCATGAACGAGCGGGATATCAGCCGTGAGCGGGGACGAGAGAGAGATCTCGTGCTCGCGCCCAACGAGTTCGCGTTCATCTCCGATGAGACGAAGGGCAACATCAACGTTTACGTCGGTCCTCACAAGACGAGCCTGGCCAACACCGACCAGCCCGTCGTGTTCGACTACGAGACCAAGCGATTCAAGCGCGTGACGCTCGAGCAGGCCATCGGCGTCTTGGCGGTCGCGCCCGAGGGTTGGTACCTGGTCCTGAAGAATCCAGCGCGAGACAGCTCGCACCCTCGAACGGGAGCGCTCAACAACCTCCCCGAGCTAGACGTCGGCCGCAAGGTGAACACGCCCGGCCCGGTGTCCTACGCGCTCTGGCCAGGACAGATGGTGAAGGTGGTGCCCGGCCACAGCCTTCGATCCAACCAGTACCTCCTCGTGCGCGTGTACGACGAGGAGGCAGCGAAGACCAACTGGGCCAAGGCGGTCATCAAGCGGCAAACCACGCCGGGAGGCGACCCCGTCGCCGAGGACTCCGAGCAGGGTGTGTTCGATCCGAACAAGAGCGTTCCCGAGCTCACGATGGGCAAGCACCTCGTGATTCGCGGGACGGACATCTCGTTCTACATCCCTCCCACGGGCATCGAAGTGGTCGCCGATGAGCAGGGCAAGTACGTGCGCGACGCGGTCACGCTCGAGCGGCTCGAGTACACGATCCTGCTCAACGAGGACGGCAACAAGCGGTTCATCCAGGGGCCCGCGGTGGTCTTTCCGCGGCCGACCGAGACGTTCATCGAGCGCAACGGGAGCCGAAAGTTTCGCGCGATCGAGCTCACCGAAATCGCCGGCGTGTACGTGAAGGTGATCGCGCCGTACGAAGAGAACGGGCGCTCGTACAAGGTCGGCGACGAGCTGTTCATCACCGGCCGCGAGCAGATGATCTACTTTCCGCGCCCCGAACACGCGCTGATCCGCTACGGCGGCCGCGAGATCCACTACGGCGTGGCGATCCCCGCGGGCGAAGCGCGGTACGTCCTCGATCGAACGCAGGGAAACATCCGCCTCGAGCGCGGCCCCACGGTCTTTCTGCCAGACCCGCGTCGAGAAGTGATCGTGCGCAAGGTGCTCGATCCCAAGACTGTCGAGCTGCTCTTTCCGGGAAACAAAGAGGCGCTCGAGTACAACGCGAGGCTCTCGGCCCTCAAGCGCTCGGAGGCTGGCAACGAGTTCGTCATCGACGACGAGGCGCGGCAGGCCGCGCAGCGCACACGCGACGTCGCTCAAGAGAAGTCCAAGTCCGAGGCGGCGTACGTCGGCGATGCGGTCACACGAAATCAAACGTTTACCCCGCCCCGCACGATCGTGCTCGACAACCGGTTCGAGGGCGCCGTCTCGATCGACCTGTGGACCGGCTACGCCGTCCTCGTGAAGTCTCGCTCAGGAAAGCGTCGCGTCGAGGTCGGACCCACGGTCTTTCTCCTCGAGTACGACGAGAACCTCCAGGCGATGGAGCTCTCGACGGGCACGCCCAAGAGCGACGACAAGGTCATGCGCACCGCGTACCTGCGCGTGAAGAACAACAAGGTGTCCGACCTCGTCGAGGCCGAGACGTCCGACCTCGTCCGCGTGCAGCTTCGACTCTCGTACCGCGTCGACTTCGAGGGCGAGCCCGCGCAGTGGTTCGGCGTCGAAAACTACGTAAAATTCCTCACAGATCACCTTCGATCGCTGCTCCGTCACGCGACCAAGCAGCACGGCGTCGAGCACTTCTATGGCAACGCCGTGACCATCGTCCGCGACGTGATCCTCGGCGCCCAAGCGGACGACGGAAAGCGTCCAGGCAGGCGTTTCACGGAGAACGGCATGCGCGTGTACGACGTCGAGGTCCTCGGCGTCTCGATCGGCGACGAGGCGATCGCGCGACTGCTGGTCGAGGCGCAGCACGCCTCGGTGCAGCAGGCGCTCGCCGTCGCGACCGAGCGACGACGGCTCGAGCTCACACGGGCGCGCGAGTCGACTCGGCAAGAGTCTGCTTCGCTCGAGGCGCAGACGAAGCTGCAGCTCCTCGAGATCGAGGGCCGCGAGGTCACGCAGCGGCACGCGGTCGAGCTCGCGCGGATCAACGCCGACGCCGACACCCGCGAGAGCAAGCACAAGGCAGAAGTCGCGCTGCAGTCCATGCTCGACGCGGTGGCCGCCGCGCAGGTCGCCCGCGAACGAGCCCGCGCGCAGTTCGACGACGAGGTCGCTCGCGCCGAGCTCGACCGAACACTCCGCGAGCTCGACGCTCAGGTGCGCGCGACCGCTGAGAAAGCGAAGGCGTTTTCGCCGGACCTCATCGCGGCGCTGCAGGCGTTCGGAGACCGCGCGCTCGCAGAGAAGATGGCCGAGAGCATGGCTCCTCTCGCGATTCTGGGCGGAGAGAGCGTGTCGGACGTGCTGCGAAGGCTGCTCGCTGGCACCTCGGTCGCCGACGTGCTCGCCAAGGTCACAGGCCAACCCGACGCGAAGGCGCTGCCCGACCGCGCAGAGTCCTGACGGGCCTCGATCGCGCGAGCGGTAGCGCGCGCGCGGTGATTCTGCGACCATCATCGCTGTGAGAGTACGGCGTTGGCGCGCGGGAACGGCGCGATTGACTGGGCTCGCCTTCTCGGTGGGCCTCGCGGTGGGCGTCGCCTCGCCGCGCGAGGCGCGCGCGCAAGAGTGTCGACGGATGTGCCTCGTCGGGGAGGTGCGCGACAACAACGGCTGCTGTGGCCCTGCTGCGACCGCCCCTCCCTCCGTCCGGTGTCCCGCTGGCACGACGTGGAACGAGTCGCAGCGCGCGTGCATCGGCCGCCGCGTGTGCCCCTCGGGTTCGCACCCCGAAGGCAGCCGTTGCGTCGCCGACGCCGTCGCATGTCCTCCGGGAACACAGCGCGTCGACGGTCAGTGCCTCTCGCAGATCACCTGCCCTGCTGGAAGTCGGCTCGACGGCTCGCGGTGCGTGAGCGATGTCACGTGTCCACAGGGCACGACGCTGACCAACGGCGCGTGCGTCTCCAACGACGTGACGTGTCCCGCGGGCACGACGCGCCGGCCCGAGGGAGGCTGCGTGGCGACCCCGAGCTGTCCACAGGGCACGCAGTTTGTCGAAGGCCGTGGATGCGTCGCGCCGCTCGTGTGCCCGGCGCTCACCCACGCGGACGGCGAGCGCTGCGTCCCGGACCACGTGTGCGTCGAAGGCGAGCAGTGGATCGACGGCGCCTGCCGCTCTGTGTGCGCGTCGATCACGCACTCGCGTTGGGACGGCGAGCGACGCTCGTGCGTGTGCAACGAAGGTTTTCGCGCGGAGGCCGGGCAATGCGCCGCGGTCGCGGCCGAGCGTTGCGCCGAAGGTTCCCACGCCGAGGGCGGCCACTGCGTCGCGGACGTGGTGTGTCCCGACGGCTATCGCTATCAAGCAGGACGAGGGTGCGTCGATCCAGGAGCAGAGGCTCGCGCGGCTGCCGAGCGAATCGCGCGGCAACGAGAGGACCAGGCGCGACTCGAGCAGGAGCGTCGTGACGAAGAAGAGCGGCGTGCGACGCGGTGGGGCCGCGGGCCGGGCGTGCAGCTCTCTGCCGGCGGCGGATATCAGTTCGTGTACATGCCCAACGCGTACGTCGCTGGGCGACCGACGGGGCCGAGCTCGCTCGCCGATCCGTCAACAGCGCAGGCCGCGTGGTCGAACGGCATCGTCACGGGAGCGGCATCGCTCATCCTGGGCGATCTGTCGCTGGCGCTCGCGTACACGTGGGGCCCCGGCAGCCCCTGGCCGACGCGCTCGCCCGAAGGCGTCGGCACGACGGACAGGAGACCCTGCCCCACCTCCGATCCGCCGAGCTCGCCCATCACGCGGACCGATGGAGGATGGTGCGTGGTGACGGCGCCGATGCATCTCTTGATGCTGGACGTCGGGCAACAAGGCGTCGGCCCGCGGCACGCCTGGCGCATCGGGCTGGGTGCGGGCTGGGATTTTGGCGGCGGAGCGCTCGCCTCGCAGCTCAGCTATCGCTCGACCATCAAGATCGTCGC
>LNEO01000118.1 GCA_001465015.1 Deltaproteobacteria bacterium Ga0077539
GTGCGCCTGCTCGAGAACAACGTCACGCAGATGAACTCGCTCATCGGCCGAGAGGTGTTGCAGACACCAATGGGCTTCAACCGAGACGTCGAGGTTCCGGGCGTTTCGCGGGTGCAGGCGAGCTCGCCGCCCGTCGGCGTCGGCGGCGCGTTTACCGTGTCGCTCGGATACTCGATTCACTGAGCGAAGATCACGGCGCGGTCTTGACGCAGCGAAAGCCCACGTTTTCAAGCAGCAGGCGCTCGGCTGGCGAGCACCCCGCAGAGGCGCAGCCAGCGTTGCGATAGAGCAACCCGGCGGGCGCAGGCGTTCCGGCGGGCAACGTCTCTCGCAGAGGAAGCCCGCGCACGGTTCGATACGGCTGCTGCCAATTGGGCGTCCGTCCGTCGTCTTCGCGATAGTTCGACGATGTCCACTCTTGACCGTTCGTCGCGAGCCCAGTGATCCCGTCCTGCACGGTGTCCGGCGCGAACGAGCCCGCTGGAAGCAACCTCCCTGCGCCGCCCGCGAAGGCAGGCTCCCCAGCGGGGGTCGGGCCGTCCCACGACTCGACGCGAGCCTCTCCGCGACGAGCAGCGAACTCCCACTGCTCTTCTGTGGGCAGCGCGCCGCCGATCGCTGTGCAATACGCGTTGGCGCTGGCCCAGCCGACGTTGACCGCCGGGAGCGCAGCGCGCGCCTCTGCGAGCGACGGAACCCACGGCGGGATCATGAGCCTGTGTTCGTAGTTCGACTCGCTCCACGCTTCGTATTCGCCGAAGGTCACCTCGCGCTTCATGATTCGAAACGCCGGACCCTCGAAGTGCGCGTTGGCGATCGGCAGAAACCCGCCGCGGTTGTCGGACGCCGGCGCCCGCCCCAAGGCCACACGAGCGGCCGGCGCCGCGACGAGCGCCCACTGGCTCGGGTCCTCGGGCGGCGGTGTCCACGACGGACGCGCGGCGGACGCGTCGGCGTTGGTGGACGAGCCGAGGCCTGCGTCGCTCGCAGCCTCGAGCGCGGCGTTGCGGCGCTTCACCCACAGCGCGCCGAGGACCGATCCGCTGACGGCGACGACGAGAAAAACGCCCACGAAAATGAGCCACGATCGCGACGAGGAGTCGTGGTCGTGGTCGTGATCGTCGTCGAGATCGGCGTCGTGATCGGCGTCAGGCGGCTCCGACAGCGGAGTTCGCGGTCGCCGAACGTCTTCGACCGGCGCGTCGACCGTCTGTGCACCGCCGCCAGCCCCGTCCGTTGATTTGTTGTGTCCCCACTGGCCCGACAGGTCCGGAACGACGACGATCGGGCGCGACAAGCCGGTGTTTCGTCGGGGTCGAACGTGACTTTCGAGCGCGTTTTCAGTGGCCTCGAGGAGCTCGGCGACGCTGTCGTAGCGCTGGTCGCGATGCATCGCGAACGCCTTCTCGAAGACCGGGTCGAGCGCGGCGCCTACGTCCGCTCGCAGCGCAGACAGCTTCGGTCGCGTCGGGTCGAGGATCTTGCCGATGACCTCTTGGTAGTTGCCGCCGTCGAACGCGGGGCGCTGCGCGAACATCTCGAAGAGCACCGCGCCCATCGCGAAGATGTCCGTGCGGCGATCGATGCTTCGCACGTCGCCGAGCACCTGCTCGGGCGACATGTACTGGATCGAGCCGATGATCTTCCCGACCTCGGTGCGGCCCATCGAGTGCGAGCTGTCCTTGCCCAGGATGCGCGCCACGCCGAAGTCGAGGACCTTCACCATGACCGAGGGCGATCCGACGCCCTGGACCATGATGTTCTCGGGCTTGAGATCTCGGTGCACGATGTTCTTCTGGTGCGCGGCCAACACGCCGGCGCACGCCTGTCTGAACACCGAGAGGACCTCGTCCGCAGAGAGCACCTTCTTCTGCTCGCTGGCGACCTCGAGGACCTTGCGAAGCGACTCGCCCTCGACGAACTCGCTCACCAGGTACGGAACGCCGTGGTCTTCGCCGAACTCGAGCAGCGCGACGACGTTGGGGTGCGAGAGCGCGGCGGTGGCCTGCCCCTCTTGCCAGAACCGCCGGACGACCTCTTCGTTCGCGAGGTGTTGCTTCAGCAAGAATTTCACAGCGACGCTGCGACCAAACGCCTTGGCGTCGGAGGCGATCCACACCTCGCCGAACGCGCCCTCGCCGAGCTGTCGCTCGAGCTTGTACCGCGAGGCGATCGTCGCGCCGGTGCTTCGGTCAGCGTCGACCATTATTCGATGAATACCCGCACACGAATATCGTTGGTCATCCCGTCGCGCCATGCGACGGCGAAGCGACCCGTGCCGCCGAAGGCCGCCGACGGCGTCTCGCGGTTTCCTCCGGCAGGCGCGCCCTCTTCAGCGCTCGCGTTGAGCTCGAAGTCCGCGGTGCTCGCGTTGAAGCGGTTGACGAGCAGCGAGCCGTCGCCGCGAAAGAGTCGACCTCGGATGGTCCCGCCCGCGTTTTGCCAGGCGACGAGGACCGCGCCCGAGCCGGCGACGGCGACGGTGGGCGCGGATTGGTCGCCCTCGACCGTCGTGGGCGCGAGTCGGTCCATCCCCATCGGCGCGAGCGCCGAAGAGAACGCGCGCCACCGCACGGTGCTCCCGCTGGTGTCCATCGGGTCGGCCGCGCTCGCGTCGCGCCACGCGACGACGACGACCGTGCCGTTGGTGTTGATCGCGACTTGATCCTGGTCTCCGGCGCTCTGCGCGCTCGCGATCGCAGGCGCTCCCATGAGCGTCCCTGCGGCGGAGATCTTCGCAACGTAGACGTCCTTGGCGCCTGCGCCGCCGCTGACCCACGCGGCCGCGAACGATCCGTCGTTGAGACCGACGACGACGGGCGCGGAGGCGGTCGCAGCGCCTGGCATTCCCGCAGGGACGAGCAGCGCGTCGGCCATCGGCGCGGCGGTCATCGCAGCGAGCGTCGTGCTCGAGGTCCGCAGCGCGCCAGCGGTCGCGTCCTCCCAGAGAAACAACACTCTCGTGCCGCCGATCGCGACTGACGGGTTGACCATCCCGGCCGCCCCCGAGCCCATGGTCGTCGAATTGACCAACATTTGCTGCGCGACAGGCGCGTCGAAGCCCACGGTCGCGAACCCGTTGACGTCGAAGGGCTCGGTGCCCGTCCGCTCGACGGTCTGCCAGACGGCCGCGTAGCCGCCGGCCGACGCCGCGACACGAATGTTCGTCTGCTGACCGCGCGACATCGAGTCGACGGGGTTGTCGCGCGCGAGGATCGCGGGGCTCGTGATCAATCGACCGTTGGGGTCGAGCATGCGAACGAGGGGGTCGTCGGAGTTCGCGCTGGGGTTGAACCCGATGATCATGTTTTGCGACATCGCCCACGCGACAGTCGGCCGGTCCTTGCGACCCATGGTCGTCGGGGCCGCGCTGATCTCGGGGATTCGGCATCGCGCGTTGCAGAACTCGTTGGGCATTCCCTCGTCGCACGTCTCGTTGCTCGACACGACGCTGTCGCCGCAGCGACCGATGTCCGCGACCTCTTGCATCTCGATCGGAACGGACACGGTCTGACCCGCGTTGGCCATGATCATCGCGCAGCCCGAGCCGAGCACTCTGCGCACCGTGCTTCCGCCGGGTCCCGGCGCGCTGCCAGAGCCCTCGACGAGGACGATGTACGTCCTGCCGCCCGGAACGCGGTGCATTTGCATCACGCCCGCCTTCGAGAAGCACGTGTCGATCGGGGTGGCCTCGCCGTTCTCCATGCGGAGCTGGGTCCAGCGCGTCGCGTCGCAGCGCTCGTGGGGCGAGACGCCGCGGCCCGCGACCGTGCCGTACGGATTCGCGCCAGTCAGGCGACCGGTCGCCGTGTCACAGCCGAGGTCGCCGGTTCGTTCGATCACGCGAAGGTGAAGCTGGTCGTCCAATCGATCGAGCGTGATCTGCGGAACGCGCACGCGCATCGCGAGCGGCGCGGGCGCGTCAGTCACCGAGGGAGCACATCCTGCGGCGAGCGCGCTGGCGCCCGCGAGCAAAGACAGGAGCGAGCCCATTGACGCGTTGCGATGCGATTTCGGCGCGACGATTCGCGCCTCGGGGCGCGAGCGATCTTGAACCATGCCCAGAGTGTACCAGCGCGCGCCCGCGATACGGGAGCAAGACGTGCACGATCGTTTCAGCGGGGAAGGCTCGGGTCCGACGGCAGCGGGACCCAGGCAAATCGCTGCGCGGATCGGCAGCGGGGCGCGTCGACGGTGACCGATCGCACCGTCTGCGGCAGCCAGCGCGCCTGCGAGAGTCGCTGCCATTCGGCAGCGCTGGGCACAAACAGGTCGATGTGGTGACCGATGATCGCACCGCCACCGTCGACAGCGACGAAGCAGCCGTCGTGCGTCGTCCCGTCGGGCAGCGGCATCCCGGCGAGCTCGACCATCTCGACCGTGTGTCCGATCGGGATATACCTCCGGTCGACCGCGAGCGACCGGTACGGAACGAGGGAAAACCCCTGCACTCCGATCCCATACGGGTAGCTCCCCCGGTCGACCTCGACGAAGCAGGCTCGGGCCCCCTCGCGCCCGTCCCAATTGAGCAGACGGTCGTCCCACGTGAGGCCCGTGCCCTCCATCGACAGGTCCGCCAGAAACGTGGGACAGGCGTAGGTGATCGCGCGTCCACCCCGAGAAAACAGCGGCGTCGCGCGTCGGTCGCGCTCTCCTGCGCGCTCGCGTGCGATCCAGTATTCAGTCAGCTGCCAGCGACCCGGGTAGCGGATAGGCCCCTCGGCGCGTCCAGGCGCGGCGCAGACGATCATGGAGAGCGCGGCGACGATCGACCGAAGTCTGTGCTGCGCTGTGTCGTTACGTGCGTGACGCATCGCGCGGTGGATTCTCGCAGAAAAGTCGGTCACAACAAGTGTTCATGGAAGCCCGGAGGAGCGAGGCGCACGATCGCGCGAGGGTCGTTGCAGAGACGTCGGCCATCGAGACCGAGCGGCTCTCGCTCGTTCCGATCACGCTATCGATCGTAGAGGCGGTCATGCTCGACCGGCGCGAAGACGCGCGCAGGCTGATCACCGCGGATATGCCCATGCGCTGGCCGGGGCGAGCGCTGGTCGAGAGAGCGTTCTCGGCCTCGCTCGACCGCATCCGCGCCGCGCCCGAGACGCGCCTTTGGGGCGATCGGTTGATGGTGGTCAAGGGCGATCGCCCGCGCGTCGTCGGAAGCGTGGTGTTTCACGGGTTTCCCGAAGACGGCGTGGCGGAGGTGGGCTACGGCGTAGACGAGGACGTGCAGCGCATGGGGTACGCCACCGAGGCGACGCGCGCCGCGGTGGAGTGGGCGCTCACGCAAGAGAGCATCCGTTCGGTGCGCGCGACGACGTTTCCATGGCACCGCGCGTCGGTGCGCGTCCTCGAAAAAGTGGGGATGCGCAAGGTCGCCGTCGACGAGCACGACGTGCTCGGCGAGCAGTGGATCTTCGAGCGCCTTCGCTGAGCCCGAAGCGCGACTCAGCGACGAGGCCCAACCTAAGGGGATTTTTGGCTGCGCGCGAAGGGGGGCGACGCCTTCTGCGTAGTCGCCGGACGCGAAGTGCGCCATGTTGCCAGCCACGCGCGGCAAGGCGTCCGCCCGACGATCAGAAAGAACCCGCACCGTGACGACCGAACGAACGTTTTCGGCCCTCTGGCTCGGCCGCGTTCCCTACGAACGCGCGACGGCACTTCAGCTCGAACACTTCGAGCGCCGCAAGCGAGGCGAAGGCATCGACACCCTTCTCTTGCTCGAACATGATCCGGTCCTCACGCTCGGTCGCAGCGCGGACGGTTCCAACGTTGTCATCAGCGAGCGAGAGCGCGAAGCGCGAGGCGTCGATCTTGTCTCGACCACGCGCGGGGGCGATGTGACCTACCACGGTCCGGGTCAGCTCGTTGCATATCCGATCTTCGATCTACGGCCGGATCGCTGCGACGTTCGAAAATATGTGCGTGACCTCGTCGAGGTGATGTCTCGACTGTGCGCGGATTTCGGCGTCGGCGCCGGCCCGCACTCGCACATGATTGGCGCGTGGGTCGACCTCGACGCGCCGCGCTCGCCCTGGCCTGGCGACCAAGCAGCGAGGCGGCCCGCGAAGATCGGCGCGATCGGCGTCAAGATCTCGCGCTGGATCACGATGCACGGCTTCGCGCTCAACGTGCGAACCAAGCTCGACGACTACGCGATGATCGTCCCCTGCGGAATCTCCGAGCACCCGGTGTGCTCGCTCGAGTCCGTGGGCGTCACGGAGGCGCCTGGACTGCCGTGGTTCGCGCGGCGCGCAGTGGGTCATTTCGAGGACGTCTTCTCGGCGCGCTGCGTCAGCGGACCATGACTGGGGACCGGACGACGTCGAACGTCGGTGTCGATGAGATCGATGCGGTCGAAGCGCTCGAAGCGAGGGCGCTCGAGGACCGCGCCGCGCTCGAAGCGCTGCTCGAAGCGTGCGCGACGCTCGCGAGAGAACCGCATTTATTCGCGCCGGACGAGGCCTCGATCGATCGCTGCGAACGAGCGCTCGAGCTCGTCGATCTCAGCGCGGCGGCGGAGCCCGAGTTCACGACGGCCGCGCGACGATCCATCGCGATCATCGCGAGCGCGCTCGGGCGCGTGTCGTTGGCGAACGCAGCGTTCGCTCATGCAGAACAGCGCTTCGAACGCGCGCTCGAAGCGTTGCCAACACAGTCGACGCCGACCGAACGCGCGTGGCTTCTGCACGACCTCGCTCGCTGCCTCGAGGCGCGCGAAGCGATGACTCGAGCCGAACAACGCTGGCGCGAGTGCGCGGCGACCCTTCGGACGATCGACGATGCGATCGAGCGCGACTACTTCGAGAGCGCGTCGGCCGAACGACTGGCGGCCGCCGCCCGAGCGCGTTCGGACGACACCGCGGCGCGCGCGTTCGAAGACGCTGCGGATCGGTGCGACGATCGAGCGATCGAGCGCGAGGTCGCCGCCAACGCAGGCGCCGAGCGATTCTTCGCCGAGCGATGGAGCGGCTCCTCGCCTCCCCCGATCGCTCGCGAAGCGGATTGGATCCGGCGATCGCAGGGACTGGTGCGAAATCCGGGCGCGTCCGAGAGCACTGTTGGCACGGTCGACTGCGAGGCGATCTTCGGAACGTCGCAGGACGATCGCTGCGCGTGCGGAGCGCTCGCTGGGCGGTCGCAGCGCGGAGCGATCTGTGATCGATGCGGGATCGAAGTGCAGCGCGCGGCGCGGCGCCGATCACGGTTCGGTCACATCGCGCTCTCGGAGCGGGCGATTCATCCCACAGCGCTCCTTGGCGGACCGCACGGATCGATGTTGGCGCTGGCTCTCGATCTCACCGACGATCGCGTCGTCGCCGTCCGCGAGCGGGTCCGATGCGTGCGCTACCTCGCCATCGATCCGCGGGGGGCGGACACGCTCGCGCCCGACTCCGAGGAGCTGGCGGCGTTCGACGCGGGCCGGGGTGACCCAGCGTTTCTCGTGGGCACCGGCGACGAAGCGCTCATCGACGCGCTCGACCGCTTGAACGCCGACGGCGCCGCGCAAGAGGTGTCTCTGGAGCTCCGAGCGCTGCGCGGGCACAAGAGCGCGGATCGACCCGAACAACGCCTGCGGATCGACCGACTGGAGGCACGCGCGGCAGTGCTCTCGCAGCTAAGCGCCGGGGCCTCGCTCGCGATCGATCATGTTCCGGTGTTGTCCTCTGTGAGGCTCGAAGAGCTCGGGCTCAGAGCGCCGGTCGTCGCGCTGTACGAAGCGCTGATCGCCGCTCGAACACCGACCGACACCGACACGAACCTCGCCGCGCTCGCGGAGGTCTTTCGTCGGGACGCAGGCGCCGCCACGATCGAGTGAGCAGCCCGCGTTCGACGCCCTCGATCGACGAGACCCATCACGACAATGCCAGGCAGCGCGCGGTGCACTTTCACGGGACGCGCGTGGCGCCGAGCGCGGCGCTTTCGTTCGAGGGACATTTCCTGCCATGGCGGGCGAGGCGCGACCTTGCGCGACGCGATGCGATGACTAGTCTCCGAATCCGTTGAAGGTTCGCCGGGCGTCGCGGGGTCATGGATCCCGGCCCTGCGACCAAGGCGCGAGGCGGCGCTGGCGTCGAACGCTCCAGCGAAGCCTCGCATCGATCGAACACCACGGGCCCCAATCGGAGCCCAAACAAAGAGAGCGACCATGAACGGTCAGAGCACGAGCGCGACGGAGCTCATTCGAGCTCCCCCTGGTTGATCGCGCCAGTGCCCGCCGCGCCTGCGGCGAGCGATTCGTCCCGAGTCACCACCGTACGACGAGAGAGCAGCCCGCACCGCGGGCGCAGAAGGATTCGAGAGCACGGAGTCTGCACGAGCAAAAAGATGGCCCGACGGCCTCACGACGAGACGACATCGAGACTTCGCGCTCGACGTCGATCGACTCGGGAGCCGGGCGGGTCGAAATGAGCGGCGATCGTTCTGACGAAGAGTCAGCGTCGCTCAGTCGGGCCGCGCGAGTTCGGCGACATCTCCGGTGGGAGCAGTCGCGCGCGGGATTCGATGCCCTCTATCGACCACCTGCTGGGCATCTTTGAGTCAACAAGTCACACCCCGACGCCCCGGACCATCGATGGACCTCCAACGCGCTCATCCTTCTGAACATCCCTGACCGACCGTCGACCTCCGCAACACCGCCGCGCTCCCGACATATTCGATCCGATCGGGGCGCGCGACGACCGCGAGCGTTGACCAGGCCGTAGATCCCACGAGCAACCCACACGCGACGACGGTTCGCCGTCGATCTCGTCGTGTCCGCCCCGTCGCGCTCGCGCCGAGGCGCGCAACAGCCGCGATGTGTGCGGTATATCAACGCCCCCGTGCTTCGATCGACCAGACCTGTTTCGCTCAACGACGTGGGGCTCTGGCGCGCGCTGACCGAGCCCGACGTCGTTGAGTCCACGAGTGACGGCGATCCTCGCCATCTCGTGGTCCCACACGAAGCGATCGCCAGCGCGCTCGAGGCGCTCGGCTCCCGCGCGCTGCGCCGCCGCATCGCGTGGTTGGGCATCGTCGCGGATGCTGCAACGACCCACTCGAGCGCGCTCGTGCGCGCTGCCGCGCTGCGCGCCCTCATCGGCTCGAGCGGAGCTCGCGCCCACGCGGCGATCTCGCGCGGCCTGGACGATGACGACGCGACGGTGCGTGAAGCCGCCGTCCAAGCGCTGCGAGCGCTCGCGAGCGCCGAGCCTGCGCGCTGGATTCACGCGGTCGGGCACAGCCGCGGGGACGTGCGCCGCTACGCCGTCGAGCTCGGTCCGCCGCATGGAGCAGAGCCCTACGAGCTTCCGCTGCTCGCCGACGAAACCGCGAGGCCGATCATCGCGCAGCGAATCGAGCGATGGGCGAACGCGTCGAGCGCGGTGCCCGCGTTTGTTGTGCCGTTGCTGTTCGACGCGACGGTGCGAGGCTGGCTGCCGCTGCAGACGACGCGGGCCATCGTCCACCGCGTCGCGACCGATCGGCTCGCAAACTGGCTCTACGAACAGCCGGGCCGCACAGAGGTCACGGACCCGACGAAGGCCGATGAATCGACGGGCGACCCGCTCGACGCGCTGCTCGAGCTCGAGTGGAGCCGCGAGGCGCCGACCGGGCTCCCGACGGACGCGATCTGGTGGAGGCTCGTCGGACCGGTCGCCGAGCAGTTCGAGTCGCTGCGGACGCGGCTGGCCGCCTCGGCGTGGGTGGTCGCGAAAAGGCTCGGCTACTGGTCGGTCTCGGGCGTCGCGGCTTGTTTGCTGTTCGCGCCCGAATCGCTCGACGACGTCGAGGTTCCGACGGAGTTCATCGCGACCGTCGTGGCTGCGAGCGTTCGGACGCAGCCGACGGTGGTCGTCACTTCGAGGCGCGCTTCGCGCAAGCGCCTTGCGGGGATCCGTCACGATCGATCGCCGCTCACCGGCGAAGCTCTGCTTCGCTGCGCGTTTGCAGCGATGATGCAGCGCGGCAACTGCTTCGCGGCCGCGCTGGATGCGCTCGGACCCGAGCGGCTCGCGGACGCGATCGTCGAGCACCCTCGCCAGGCGGCGCTCCTGTTCGCGGATCCGCCTCCTCTGGCGGGTCCGGCGATCGACATCGTGGCCGCGGCGCGATCGCGATCGAAAGCGGCAGTCGCCCAGCTGGCCGATGCGCTGATCGAGCTCGGCGGCCCCGCCGCGACGACCGTCACAGACCTGGTGGGGAGCGAGGCGGCGCTCGAAGCGCTTCGACTTCGCTGCGCCGAGCCCGAGCAGAAACAGGTAGCGGCCAACGACCCACGAATTCGACTTTGCAGCTCGATCGCAAGCGACGCGCTGCCCGTGCTCGTGGACGAGCTGCTCTCTCGAGACCCGTCTCGAACGGACGTGCGCCGGTGGCTGGACGCCGCGCTCGCCACCGAGCCCGTCGATGCGCTCGGGCGCTACATCACGCAACGCTCCACGCTCGCGACTCGGCCGATGCGAATGCTGCTCTCGGCGCTCGAGGCAAAGCACAGCGCGGCGGTGAAGATCGCTCGCGCAGCGCTCGACGAGGTTCTCGCACGGGCGTTGCGAGAGGACCCGTCGCGCGGTTCGACGGAGATCGACGACGCTGGCGAGGCAGAGCTCTCGAGCGGGTCCGACACGCCCCCGACACCCATTGACGATCCCACGATCGAGCCTCCTGGCGCGCAGGCGCTGGACGACCTCACGTACTTCTCGGACGAGGAGATCGAGCAGCTCGTGAAGGGGTTTCTACGATGGCCGGTGACGGGCGTCGCCGCGGCGCTCGAGCTTCGGGATGCGCCCGCGCCGAATCCGTGGCTCTGTACGGCGCTCTTGCGAGCGCACGACGCGCCCGAGCACTGCGCCAGGGTGCTCAGCGCGTACTGGCCCGACAGCGAAGAGATGCTCGAGAAGCTCGAGCAGATCGTCGCCTCGACCCTGAGCCGCTATAGCGACCTCGGGCTCCTCGCGTCCGCGTGGTTGTTTCGTTGGGAGCGGCACGCGCGACGCTTCGTCGAGCTGGCCAACGACTCGGGCTCGCTCGCGCAGGTGTTGGCGACGGTCGAGCGGTGGCCCGGCCCGCTCGCGGCCCGCGCGTGGAGCGCGACGACTCGCGCGCTCGAGAGCTCTGCAAGCGGAGCAGGTTTGGACATCCACGGGCCGATGTGGAGCGCCGTGGCTCGGCTGGCCATCAACGAGATGGTGGGCGACGACATCGCGCACGTTCGCGACGAGGCCGCGAGATTTCTCGCCGCCGCGTCACGAGCGCCAGCGTCGTCGGCGATCATCGAGCCGCTCCGCGCAGAGGCGATCGCGAGCCGCGCGTCCCTTCCACCGGCGCGCTCGGCGACGCTCGGCGTGTGGCTCGATCGCGTCCGTGTCGACGCACGGCTGATCGCGCCGGAGCTCCTGGCGAAACGCGAACAACTCGAGCGGCTCCGCAGCGGCTCCCATGAGTCGCTGAGCGCGCTCATCGAAGAGCTCTCTTCGTCCGACGAGGGCCGTGCGCTGATCTGGTACGCGCTCGAGCAGGGCCCGCGCCCCGCCGCGTACGACGCCCTCGTCACCGCGGTCGCGGGCTGGCGAGGCGCGCTCGCGGCGACGGTGAGCGATCGTATCGCCTCGGGACCGATTCACCTCGCGCTAGAAATCGAGCGCGCCCGCGCGAGGGCGGGCGACGATGAAGCGATGGGCCGCGCGACGCGGAGGGTGCTCGACAGCGACGAGAACATCGACGCTTCGGCGATCGACGCCGTCGCTGGATCGCACGATTCCGTCCGCGCCGAGCTCGCGTTCGCGTGGCTGCACGCGCGCTCGCCGAGCGTCGTGCGTTGGGCGATCGCCGAAGCGTTGAGGCTCTCGGACATCGCGGGCTCGACGCTCGTGACGCCCGAGCGGTCGGGCGTTCTCGTCGCGAGGATCGAAGCGGCGTTGTTCGTGTTGGGGCCGAGCGACGAGTCGCTTCGTCGTCGCGTCGCTCGCTGGCTGTGGCTTCGAGGCATCTCGACGGGGTTCGTGCTGCTCGTTCAACAGCAGCTCGAGTCCTCTCCGGGAGCGCCGGAGTGGATCGCCTCGTCGACAGGTCGACAGCTCGAAGCGACGGTCGAAGCCGCGGTGACCGCGGGTCACTCGAAGCTCCCCGAGCCGTGGATCGTGGACCTTCTGCGCACACCGTCGATCAGCCCAGTGCTCGCCGCCGAAGCGTGGTCAGCGCTGTTGCAGTGGGCGAGCCAGGCTCCGACGAGGCAGGCGGCGATCAACGAGCTCAACCGGCTGCGGCTGTTTCGCTCGACGCGCGCAGCCAAGCTCCGCGCGGTGGCCCGCGTGTTCGCGTGGGGCGTGCAGGTCGGGCTCGTGTTGACGGGGCGCGCGATGGGCGTGCAGCTCGCGCGCGACGCGGCGCTGGGGTACACGCGGCTCGACGAGGACCGGGTCTTCGTGAGCGCCCTGCCATTGTTGCGCGGCGAGCGCTACGGGCGTGCGGTGGTCGAGGGGCTTTTGCTCCACGAGTTCGGGCATCACCGATACCACCGCGGCGTCGAGCAGCGAGAAGCGTGGGATCAGGGCTTTCGCGAGGGAATCGGGCCGCTGCTCAACCTCGTCGCGGACGAGCACCTCGAGCGCAACCTCCGCGCGCTCGACACCGAGTACGGCGACCGACTCAAGCGGCTCGACGCGTACGCGTTTCAGCACATGTCGCGTCCGATCGCGGTCGCGACCCTCTTCGAGGTGTTGCGATGCGACGCCCTCGCTGTGTTGAGCGGCGGCGGGCTCTCGTTCGCGCAGGACCCGTCGAGCGTGGTGCTCGAGCACGGGCGGCTCTTGCAGTCGCTCGAGCGATCGGGCTCGAGCTTCGCGCGCTGGGTTCGCGCGCTGCGAATGGGGCTCGGCGATCGTCACGGCGACGAGAAGGTGTCGCGCGCGCTCGCGCTATTTTCAGGGGCGAAGTTTCGAAAGAGCTCGATGGGCGAGCTGCTCGAGATCGCTCGGCAGGTTCGCGCGATCTTCGGCGAGGAGTGTCGGCTGCTCAACGTCGTGTCGACGCACGAAGACGTGGGCCACGGCGAAGAGGGTGAGCTCGACCGCGTAGGCGAAGGCATCTCCGACGACGAGATTCGCCGCGAGGTCGACCGCATCACCAACCCGCGCAAGTCCGACGACGACGGATCGAGCGGCGCGAAACCTGGCGGAAAGCGCTGGATCAACGTCACCGAAGGGACGGATTTCAACCTGATCAACCAGGTCGTCCGGGTGGGCTACGAGCCGATCAAGCACCGCGCGCTGGCCGACCGAGTTCGGCGTTCGGCCGGGACGTTGCGATCGTACCTCGAGCGTCTGGGCCTGCATCTTCAGCCGCAGCGGCTGCGGCTTCGCGGCCGACGCGTCGACGCGCCGAGGACTCGAGCGCTCGTCACTCGAGGCGACCCGCGCGTGCTGATCGCGCGCGAGATCCAGGTGAAGACGGACCTGTTCATCGGCGTCGTGATCGACTGCTCGGGGTCGATGGCGAGCGGTGAGAACATGCCTCGCGCCAGGCTCTTTGGAGCGCTGATCGCAGAGGCAGCCCGCGCGATGCCCAGCGTCGATGTGCGGATCTTCGGCTTCACCGACGCGGTGATCTACGACGCAGGCGACTCGCGGCACCCTGCCGTGCACGCGCTCGAGGCCGGCGGAGGCAACAACGACTCTGGCGCCCTGTGGCACGCAGCCAACGTCGCGCGCGCCTCCAATCGCCGGGCGAAGCTCTTGGTGATGATCTCCGACGGATTGCCGACGGAGTGCTCGGCGGCCTCGCTCAAGCACCTCGCGGTCGAGCTGACGCGGCGCCACAAAATGTGCTGCGCGCAGATCGCCGTGCAGCCCTTGCCCGAGGTGCTGTTTCCCAACTACGTCGAGTGCGACGGTCCGGACACGGACGTGGTGGTCCGGCGGTTTGGTCGCATCGTCGAGGGGCTGGTCAAACGCGCCATGGGCATTCCCTGAGGAGCCTCGAGCCCGACGGAGCGCGCAAACGTGCGTCGCAAACCGTTGGCGGAGCGGTCATCACCCTGCGCGGCGGGTTGACCGCGAAATCAGACCGAGATACACCCCCGCCCCCTCCCACGGCCGCGAAGCAGAGCGAACGAAGAGGTCCCTGCCGAACCATTCATCCGCGATGCGCGCGGAGTCGGCACACACAATCAAGGGACCCGCAGCGCGAACGGATGGGGGAGAGACCCACATGCAGACCGCACTCAAAATCGAAGGCCAGAAGCGTCCCTCCAACGGAAAGAGCCCCGCTCGCCGCCTGCGCGCCGCGGGCAAGCTCCCGGCAGTCGTGTACGGCCCGGGCTACGCCGCGACGTCCGTCTCGATCAACCCCAAGGACGTCAAGGCTGTGCTCTCGCAGCCGCTCGGCCGCAACACGGTGTTCACGCTGTCGATCGACGGCGTCGACCAGCTCGCGATGGTCAAGAGCTTCGACTATCACCCCATCTCGCGCGATCTGCTCAGCGCCGATCTCTACACCGTCAGCGTCGATCGCGCGGTCGAGGTCGAGGTTCCGCTGGTGCTCGTGGGCAAGAGCAAGGGTGTCGCCGCTGGCGGCATTCTTCAGCAGATCTTCCGCAAGCTGCCGGTGCGCTGCACGCCCGACAAGATCCCCGCGAAGCTCGAGGTCGACATCACGGACGTCGAGCTTCACCACGCGGTGGCCGCCAAGGCGCTCCCGCTCCCGGCGGGTGTGACGGTCATGCTCGACGCCAACCAGACGATCGTGTCGGTCGTGGCGCCCGAGAAGGAGAAGGCCGAAGCGGCTCCTGCCGCTGGAGCCGCCGCCGCTGCAGCCCCCGCCGCAGGCAAGGATGCCAAGGCCGCCGCGCCCGCCAAGGACGCGAAGGCCGCTGCGCCCGCCGCCGCCGCCGCCAAGAAGAAGTGATCGGCGCTCGCGCTGATGCTCCTCGTCGGTCTCGGTAATCCAGGTCCCTCGTATCGCTCGCATCGCCACAACGTGGGGTGCATGGTGCTCGAGCGCCTGCATTCGCTCGCTGGAGCGTCCGAGTGGCGCGAGAAGTACAGCGGCCTGCACGCCAAGGGAGTGCTCGCGGGACAACCCGTGACGCTGCTGCAACCGCAGACGTTCATGAATCTCTCGGGCACTTCGGTGCAGAAGGCCGCGACCGACCTTCGCATCGCGCCCGCAAAGATCATCGTCGTTCACGACGAGCTCGAGCTGCCGTTCGGTGAGCTTCGCGCCAAGTTTGGCGGGGGGCACGCTGGGCACAACGGGTTGCGGGACATCACCGCGAAGCTGGGCCCCGATTTCGGTCGCGTTCGCGTCGGAATCGGCCGGCCCACAGTCGGTGCGGTCGACGCGTATGTGCTCTCGGGATTCTCGAAGGTCGAGCTGCCCGAGCTGCCGGCGGTCCTCGATCGCGCGGTCGAGCTCATCGAGCTCGCGCTGCGCGAGGGGATCGACGTCGCCGTCGAGCGCAGCAACCCCGGCGCAGCGCGGGGCGGCAAGAAAAAGGGCTGATCGCGACGCGCGGTTGGAAGAAGACACGCCACGAGTTCACTCCGGCGCGTGTCGCCAACCGCTAGCGGCGCGATCTGTCAGCGACGCGCGGTTGGAAGAAGACACGCCACGAGTTCACTCCGGCGCGTGTCGCCAACCGCGAGCGGCGCTGTTGTAAGCGACGGAGTTTCAGGTCGTCGCGCGGGGTGGGGGCAGGCTCGGGCGCGAGGACTCTCTCGCGGGGTCGATGGCCGGGATCGCGACCACGAAGGTCGTGCCTCGCCCGCTTTGCGTGCGGAGCTCGATGCGGCCGCCTGCGCCTGCGACGAGACGCTGCGAGATCGCGAGGCCGAGCCCTGTTCCCTGGGCCTTGGTGGTCACGAACGGAGTGAACAGCTTGGGGACGAGCTTCGCGTCGATCCCCGGCCCCGAGTCGCGAACGACGATCTCGGCCATCGGCGCGCTCGCCTTTCTCTGCACGACGACGGACACCCGCCCTCGCCCGTCCATCGCCTCGACCGCGTTTCGCACGAGGTTCATCACGACCTGACGAAGCTGCGCTGGATCCATCCTCACGAGCGGGACGTCTTTCTCTGCGATGAACTGCAGGTCCACGGCTGCAGGTAGGTCCTTCTTCATGATCTGCAGCGTGCGCTCGACGACCTCGCGCAGATCGACGGTCTCGATCGTTCCCTGGCCGGGCCTCGCGTAGTCCAAGAAGTTGCGCACGACGCGATCGAGTCGATCGACCTCCTCGCCGATGATCTGGAGGTACTCGTCTTCGACCGTTCCGCGCTGCGCTTGGGGTTGCAGGAGCTGGACGGCGGCCTTGATGCTGCCGAGCGGATTGCGGATCTCGTGCGCCAATCCGGCGGCCATTTCGCCCATCGACGCGAGCCTGTCGCGCTCTTTGATGCGCTGGTGCCCGCGCGTGTTTTCGAGGACGTTCGCGACCTGAGCGCCGAGCTCGCGGAGGATCTGCACCTCCTCGGCGCTGAACGGCTCAGCGATGCGATCGTCTCCGAGAAACAAAACGCCGCTCAGCTGCGACTGCTCGTCGAGCACGGGGATCGCCACCGAGGCGTGCTGCTTGCGCAGCGTCGTAGCGACCTCCATCGGCTCGAGGGCGTCGCGGATTTCGCCGCGCTCGCGGGCCTCACTCGCGTCGCGCTCGAGCGGCTCGGCGACGATCGAGCCGTCTTTGAGCAGGCGCTCGACCATCGCCCGCGACGTGGCGTACTCCAGTCGCTCGGGCGGGGTCGCGCCGAGGTGCGCGAACAGCTCGAGCCCCTGTCGCTCGGCGTCGACGAGAAACAGCGACGCGTTGGTGATCCTCCGCGACGCGGCGAGGCCATCGATGAGCTCGCGGCCGAGGTCCTGGAGCTCGAGCACGTGCGCGAGCCTCGCGCCGAGCGCGGCGATCGACGACTCGAGGTCGAATCGCTCGCGAAAGAAGAACCTCGCGACCTGCGCCTCGGTCTTGGCCCGCAGCGGGTCCAGCGGAATCAAGATCACGAGCGAAGCGACGATCGCGTTGAGCACGTATGGAGCCTGGCCCCGAGCCCAGTCGACGAGCAGGTAGTAGACGCCGGCCAAGACGAAGGCCAGCGCGCTGAGCACCACGAGCCGCGCCGTGAGCTCGTAGAGGTCGACGAGCCGCGAGCGCTCCATCACCTGCGAGAGCATGAACAACACGATGAGGACTAGCGTCGTTCCGACCGGGCCGACGTCGATGCCAGAGAACGGCAAGAGGTCCGTGAAGAACACGACCGTGGTCGCCAGCGAAACACCGGCGAAATACGCGGCGCGCGCGCGCTCGACGCGCGAGTTGGCCGCCCGAGCCTTCGCGACGAACTCCCACGAGAGCGCGGCGTGCAGGCCGACCACGTACACAGAGAGGACGGCGCGAGCCGCGGTGTGCGCGTGCCACGGGCTGATCGAGAGGACCAGCAACGGGATTCCGAGCGCCGTCGCCCAGGCGAGGAGTCGGCTCGGCTTGAGCGACGAATCACTGAAAAACGCGCGAAGCGACCGCACGCCGAACTGCGGCAGCACGACTAGAGAAATCGACGCGAGGTGCGAGAACACCCGCACGGACGGAAACCGATTGTGAAGAAATAGCGCCGCGAACCAGAGCCCCACGGTTCCGCCAAACCCAGCGAAGAGCCAGTGCAAGCGGCGTTTTTGCTCGCGCAGGAGCACGCCCGCCACGATCGAGAAGGCAATGAAGGCGGAGATGAGCTCCGTTTGTGCGCGTAGGTTCATGAGTGGCTCCCGAGCGAGAGCGAGTCTAGAATCGAAACCGAGGCTCGATCGCGAATGACGTATTGGGGTCCGGGCTCTGTCCCGCCCGGCTACATGCTCGCCCCCGACGGAACGCTCGTTCCCGTCGCTCCAGGCGCTCAACATCCGCCCTATCCGCCCGGCGCAGGGGCGTACGGCGCCTATCCTGGAGTGCCGCCCGGCGCCGTTCCATACGGTTATGCTCCGCAGCAGCCGGTCCCCGTCATGGTGGCGCCGCAAGTGCCCCAGATGGTGGCCGTGCAACCGGTGATGGTCACGGCGCACGTCGTAGCGATTCCGACGATGCCGCAGCCATACGGCGCGTACGGCGCGTACGGCGCGCAGGGCGCGTATCTGCCGCCGAGCGTGCACAACGTCCCAACGATGTCGCCGCAGTCTGCGGGCGCCCCAGGCGCTCCGACCGCGTACGCGCCAGGCTGGACGAATCCTCACGCGATGCACGGCGCGGGGCACAACGAGTCCAGTCTCGCCGTTGCGCGCGAGGGCGACGGCATCTCGAGCCGCGAGCGATATCAGGGTGAAGCAGGCTCGGTCGGGGCGCTGTCGCTCGCGACGAGCGGGTTGATTCTCGCGACGGCCCTCGCGACGGTCACGTTCTTCGTTGTTCCCGTGGGCGCGGTGCTCGCGTCCGCTGCGGTCGCGAGCGGAGTCACGGGCGGGCTCGGCCTTTGGCTCTTGCGCCAGCGAAAGAAGCTCCGCGGCAAGGTCGACCTCGACCCCGAAATTCAAGTGCTCCTGCTCGACCTCGCGACGAAGAAGCGCGGACGACTGACGGTGACCTCGACGGCCCACGGTCTCGGCCTCACGCTTGCGGAAGCCGAGCGAGCGCTCCAAGCCATGGCAGCATCACACTACGTCGACGTCGAGCTCGACCCGGATGCGGGCGTCGTCACGTACGTGTTTCGTGAGCTCGTTCCAGCGCCAGCGCAGCTGCCGGCGTCTACCACCGAGGCCTCCTCTCGATGAACAACGACGACCAAAGCGGCGCGACCTCCAACGCCAGACCCGCTGAGACCGCCGATCCGTTGGCAGACGCGCTGCGCACCGATGCGCCACAGCCGAAGGTCGCTCCTTCGAGCGCTCCTTCGACGGACCGAGTTCCGCCTACGACCGCGCTCGCGACGGTCGGAGCGTGGCCACCGCCCAATCCTCCCGCGGGCACAGCGCCCGTGTACGCGCAGCCCAATCCGCACGCGCCGAACGCGCCACCGCGCGCGCCGCAGCCGACCCCCGTGTATGCGCATCCCGCATACGGCGCCCCAGCGGCTGCATTTCCCCAGGCAACCTCGCCCGATCCCTACCAGCAGCCCTACGCGCCGCCCTACCAACCACCGGCGCAGCCAAACGCCTACGCGCAGCCCAATCCCTACGCGCAGCCAAACGCCTACGCGCAGCCCAATCCCTACGCGCAGCCCAATCCCTACGCGCAGCCCAATCCCTACGCGCAGCCGCAGCAGCCGTATCCGCCGCCGTACCAGCAGCCGTACATGGTTGCGCAACAGGCCCCGCCGGCGCCGCAGATGATGCCGTACGCGCCTGCTCCCACACCAGCGCCGCTTCCCATGGCGTACACCGCTCCGGCGCAAACATACGCGATCGTCCCCGCGCAGCCGCAGATGATGCCCATGGTCATGCAGCAGCCGATGATGATGCCCGCGCAGGTGATGGCGCCGCAGATGGTGCCGTACGGCTACACCGCGCCGACTGGCATCGTCCGCGTGGGAAACGCCAATCGCCTCGTCTTCGCCGTGCTCGCGTTTCTTCTCGGATTCATCGGCCTGCACAAGTTTTATCAGGGCAAACCTGTGTGGGGATTGATCTACCTGCTCACGTCGTGGACCGGCGTGCCTGCAATCGTGTCGGTGATCGAAGGCCTGGTCGCGTTGTTTCAGACGGACGCCGCGTTCGACGCAGACAACAACCTTCGCGCCATCTGACGCGACGATCCTCGAATCGAGGACGAGCAGCGGTAATTCGTCGCCAGACTGCTGGCGCGCTAGACTCGCTGCCCCGATGGCAGGCTTTCTTCTGATGCGGCGTTTTGCGGCGATCCACGCGCTCGCCCTTCTCGGCTGCGGTCCGACTGGCATGGCTCCTCCACCGCCGTGCCCCGTCGAGCCGTGCAGCAACGGAACGCCTCGGTTCGGCAACAACCCGCCCGTCGGCGACGCATCCGTGTCGACCGACGCGGGACGCTCGGACGCCGCGACAGTCGGGAGATCCGACGCTGGCCCGCTCACCGCTGTGCGCGGCATCGTGGGTCAGGTGAACACCATGCCGCGATCGCGCCCGACGCACACGACCGCGGCTGGCGGTTGGGTCGTGCAATCGCTGCTCGATCCGAGCCGCTCGACGATGTCGTCGATGACGGGCGCCTTCGCGCTCGACGTCCCGCGAGACCGCGATGGCGTCGGCCCGTTGAGAGCAGAATCGGTCGCGCCGCCGAGGCAGTGCGCCATCGGCCACGCCCGCGCCGACAGCGCGGACGTCTCGGTGGTGGCGCTCGATCCCTTGCGATTGGGAGAGCTCGTCGCGCCGTCGGGATTCACCGTCGATCCCGCCCGAGCCCAGCTCGTCGTCGAGGTCGAAGACAGCCTTCGCGCGCGCGTTCGCAACGTGAGCATCACGCTTCGACCCGCGAGCGTCGAAGGGATCGCCTACGACATCGAAGGCGATCGATTCGCGCTCGGAATGGCGACGGGCACGCAGGGCACCGCGCTCATTACGAACATCGAGTTCATGGGAGCGACCGCCAATGTCGACCTCGTGCTTACGCGCGACGGGCGGACGCGGACGCTGCCGGTCTACTTCGCGCGAGGTTGCACGACGTTCGTCACGACGCTCGCGCCGTAGATGGTCTCGAGCGCGGCTTCGTCGAGCGACGAGGCGGCGCCGTCGAACACCACCGCGCCCGCGCGAAGACCGACGACGCGGGTGGCGAACCGCCGCGCGTGCTCGACGGTGTGCACGTTGACGAGCACGGGAACCGAGTGATCACGGCCGTACGCGCGGAGCAGGTCGAGCACGACGTCCGCGAGGCGCGGGTCGAGCGACGCGGTGGGCTCGTCGGCGAGCAGGATCCGAGGCTCTTGCGCGAACGCGCGGGCCACCGCGACGCGCTGCTGCTGGCCGCCAGAGAGCTCGCGCGCGGGGGCGTCGAGCTTGTCGTGGAGGCCGACTTGCTCGAGGGCTCGCGCGGCGACGGCGCGGTCCTCGTCCGAGAATCGCCCGAGAATTCCCTGCCAATACGTGCGGCGAGGGACGCGCGCGAGCAGGACGTTCTCGAGCGCCGTGTACTTGGGGACGAGGTTGAACTGCTGAAAGACGAAGCCGACGCGCGCGCGAAGGTCGGTCAGCGCGCGGCCCTTGGCGGCGGTGATGTCGGCGCCGGCGAGCTGCACGGTTCCGCTCGAGGGCTCGATCAAGCGCGCGATGCATCGAAGCAGGGTGCTCTTGCCTGCGCCAGAGCCGCCGAGGATGGCCACGAATTCATCGCCGGCGACCTCGAGCGACAGCGGCTCGAGCGCGCGCGTGCCATTGGGCCACACCTTGGTGAGCGCGCGAATCGAGAGTGAAGCGGCCATTGAGAGGTCGAGACGCCCGACGCTTTTCTCAGTGAACGAAGTGCGGAACGATGTGGCACCCGGCGTCGAGCGGCGGCGCTCCAGGGGCCTTCTGCGTGTCGAGCAGCACTGTGAAGGCCTCTGGCCAGCGGCGACGAAAGAGGTTGCAGTTGCCTGGCTCGTTGTCGAACGAGGCGACCACCTTGCCGAGCTCGTCGAACGCGTCGAGCAAGCGCTGTTTGAAATCGAGGTCCGGCTCCTCGAACGAGGGCTTCATCACGAGCTCGACCCGCGGCACGCCCATCGGAAAGCCGTCGTCGCGGAGCGTGCGAGCCGTGCCGAGGAGCATCCCGGGCGTGTCGCGACCCGTGAGGTAGACGAGCGTCGCGCCTGCGTCCCAGCACTCGCGCGCGAACGCGACGGAGCCCTGAACGGGGACGTCATCGGCGCACGCGGCGTCGGTGAAGAACCGGACGCGCCACGCTTCTTTCGCCTGATCGATGAGCGAATCCGCGACGCCGATGGGCGCGAGCGTCTCGTCGAGCCGATAGCGAACGTCGCTCGCCGAGAGCGCGCGGATCTTTCGAGCGATCTCGGCGTGCTCGCGAGGCAGCTGCGCGGCGAACGCGTGCAAGATCCTCAGCGTTCGAGGGCGGTTGTCGTAGAGCGTTCCGTCGAGGTCGAACAGGACGACGGGGCGGCCGCCCCGCAGCGCGTGAACGGACTCGAGAATCGTGGCGAGGACACTTTGACCCATTGGAGATTTGCCTGTGAATCGTCGGGCGTGCGCCGAGCAGGCGCGGACGCTATCATACGAACTCGCTCGTGAAAGCAACGGACTCGCTCACCGACGGCTCGCTTCGCACGCTCGAAGAGTTGATCGCGCGCTGCGTCGCGAGCGACGGAGCGTTGTCTCTGCTGCGGGTGGTCGTGCAGGACGAGTACACGCACGACGTGGTCGTTCGGGACCGAGACCGCTGGCTCGTCTACGACTGCACCTGACTGGGCGGTTTGACGGCGGTCGCCGTCTGGAGCGAGGAGCCGACGGAGCGAGCGCTGCTCGAAGCGCGTCTCTCGCGCGGTTGGTCGCCGACGCCGACGGACACCGTCGACGGGCCGAAGGTGCTCGGATTCGCGGCGTGCGCGGCACGATGACCGCGAGCGCGCTGTATCTCGTACGGCACGGCGAAGTGCACAACCCCGACCGGCTGCGGTACGGACGGCAGCCAGGCTTCAGGCTCTCCGAGCGAGGACGGCGAGAGGTCGACGCGTGCGCGACGTGGCTCGGGTCACGGGATACGAACATCGATCTGATCGCGGCGAGTCCGCTCGAGCGAGCGCTCGAGACGGCGCAGCGTATTCGCGAGCGCTTGCGGCTATCGTGCGATGTTCGCGACGACGAGCGGCTGATCGAGGCTCGCTCTCGGTTCGACGGACTGCGCTACCGTGCGGACCTCTGGGGTCACCTCGGGCGCTGGTTTTCTTCGGAGAACATCGACGAGCCCTCTGTGGCGGTGGCCGCGAGGGTGCGCGACGCGCTCTTGTCGATCAGCGCCGAGACGCGCGGCGCTGCGGTCATCGTGTCCCATCAACTGCCGATCCAGTACGTGCAGCTCGCGCTCGAGCGCAGCGGACCGGTGCGCCCGTGGCATCGACGGCCGCCGTGCGCGACGGCGTCGGTGACAGTGCTGGTCGCGCGCGGGGCCGCGCTGCGGGTCACCGAGCACTGGAGCCCTGCGAGCGAGCTGGCGTCCGACCGGTGAGCGGTGACGAGACGCGAGCTCGATTCGACACACGAATTCAATGTGTCCTCGCTCGCGCGGGGTGGCTGAAGGCTCGAGCGCTCAGCGCGCGCGACGGCGTCGAACGCTGAGCGTCGCGGCGACCGCTGCGATCGCGGCGAGCAGCGGAGCATCGGATCGGGAGGAGCCGGGCGTGGCGCACCCGCAGGAGCTCTTGCCCGCGGGCTGAGAGCTAGCGCGCGGACGCTCGTTGCCGACGGCGTTCCAGTTGGGGATCGGCGCGTTGGGGTCGATCTGCGGTCGGCGGGGCGCCTCGCGAGGCCCCTCGCCGGGCTCGCGGCTCGCGCCGCCGTCGTCACTGCCCGGAGCTCCTCCGTCGCCGCGGGCGTTGGCGCTTCCGGGCGCGGCGGTCGAGCCGGTGACCTGAGAGCCGTCGATCTTCACGTTGGCGATCACCGCGTCGAGCAGCGATCGAAGCGCGGTCGGCGACGCCGCGTTTGCGAGCGTCACGACGATCTCGGCGTGCCCGCCGTTGTCGAGCGGAACGACCGCGACCATGCGATCGATTCGCATCGCCTGCGCGGGCCCCTCGGGCGACTCGGGGATGTTCACCTGCGCGTGGACAGCGCCGACGAAACCCGAGGCGTTCTGCACGGTGATGGGGCTCGGCTCGTCCATCGTCACGCGACCGCCGAGCCGCGAAAACTGGCGGTCCATCGCTTGACGGTAGAAGTCGACCGCGGCGCGGGCCTCGGCCACGGTGCGCGACGGCAGACGTGACTCGAGCACCTCTGCGGACTTGCCTTCGCTCTCGACGAGGCACGTTCCTGCGAGGCGGAGGCCGTTGGGGGTCGATCCCTGGGACTCGCCGCGGGTGAGCGGCCGCGGGCAGCTCGTCAGGCCCACGCGCCACTGCGCAGCTGCGCCGTCGATGCCCACGATGGCAGGAACGATCAGCCGCAGCGCCGCGAGCGCGCTGCTTCGCGCGTTGGTCGACACCGCGCGCAGGACGACGGTGCTGCTTCCCACCGGGATGAGCGCGACGGCGCCGGTCACGCGAGTCGTGGTGCCGCCCGGTCCTTCGCCTTGCGCTTCGCGCTCGAGCACGCGGCCGCGGATCGTGCCGAACGTCTCGTCGCGGAGCGTCGGCATCGAGTCTGGCGGCGGAAACTGCGCCTCCATCAAGAGCTGAAGCCCGAGCCGAGCCTCTGCCGATCCTGGAGGGACCGCGACGTCGATTTGAAGGCCGCCGACGGTCATGGGCTCTTTGCGACACGTTACGAGCGGCCGCTGGCCGGGCGCTCCGGGAACGATGGGCGTCGTCGTCGTCCAACCCTGAGGGCAGCGGAGCTCGACTTGCGCGTGAGCGTCCGACGAAGCGAGCGTCGCGGCTCCGGCCGCAGCGAACGCGAATGCAAAGGCAGCAACGCTCGCGCGCGAGCGACGAGCGAACACGAGATCTCGAGATAGGACCATCGGTTTCGCGCGCGAACGTAGCAGAACTCGCCGCGCGTGCGACAAGCGCACGACGTCGAGCCAGCATTCCCCCCTTCGAGACCCAGGCTGTGGGCGACGCGACGCGAGTCGCGAGCCGCTCAGCCCTCGGTCGAGGCCGTGACAGTGACCTTGAAGGTCGCGTTGACCTCGGGGGCCACGTGAACGACGACCTCGTAGGTGCCGACCGAGCGGATGTTGTCGACCTTGAGCTTCTTCTTGTCGATGTCGAAGCCCTTGGCCTTGAGCGCGGTCTCGATGTCCTTCGAGGTGATCGAGCCGTAGAGCTTGCCTTCGCTGCCGGCGCGCGCGGTGAGCGCGAGCTCGACGGACGAGACCTTCTCAGCGACCGACTTGGCCTCGGCGCGAGCCTTGGCGGCGCGCTCTGCGGCGACGCGCTTGATGTGCTCGAAGCGCGCGACGTTGCCCTCGGAGGCTGGCAGAGCCAGACCCTTGGGAACGAGGAAGTTGCGGGCAAATCCCGGCGAAACCTTCACGACGTCGCCGCCCTTGCCGAGCTTGTCGACGTCCTTCTGCAAAACCACGTTAACCGAACGAGCCATGATTCATCTCCTCCGGGGTGTCACTGCGCGACGGTGAAGGGCAGGAGCGCGATCATGCGACCGCGCTTGATGGCCTCGTTCACCATGCGCTGATGGAACGCGCAGTTGCCCGAGATACGGCGCGGAACGACCTTGCCGCGCTCAGTGAGAAAAGAACGGAGCAGGAGCGAGTCTTTGTAGTCCACGGCGGTTGCCTTATCCGCGCAGAACTTGCAGACCTTCTTGCGTCCACCGCGTCGGCGGTCAGCAATGTTGAGTCCAGCGACTTCAGCTTCGCCCGCCTCGGTGAAGTCATCACGATCCAGGTTTCGATCACGCATCGTCATGAGAGCCTCCGTTGGTCACTGCGCGGGCTTGTCGCCGTCGGTCTTGGGTTCGGCCTTCGCCTCGGCTTCGACGGCAACCGCCGCCTCCGGAGGAGGCATGTCGTAGCGGTCCGCGCGCGAGCTCGAGTGCATTCGCTCATCGGAAAGTCCGAGCGACGACTCGATGTTGTCTTCCTTCTCGTCCTCGCTCTCGACGATCTCGATGCGACGCACTTTGACGTCCTCGGGATCGACCGTGAGCGACTTCGGGTCGACGTCCTTGCGCAGCGCGACGGTCAGGTGGCGGAGCACCGTGTCGAGCATGCGGAGGTTGCGCTCGACCTCCGCGACGACGCCGCGGTAGCCGAGGTAACGGACGTAGACATAGAAGCCCTTGCGCTGCTTGCCGATCGCGTAAGCGAGGCGACGCTTGCCCCAGCTCTCGACCTTCAAGAGCTTCCCCTGGCCGCCTTCGATCGCGGCGAGCACTCGCGCGATGGCCTTCTCCGACGCGTCCGAGTCGATGTCGGCGCGAAGGATGAAGATGGTCTCGTAGTCTGTGGCTCGAGACCGGTCGATATTTGCTTCGATGGTCATTGTGGCACGTGCCTCCTGGACTGAGTGGGCCCGCGGTGTGCCAGAGGGTCCGCGAGCGAGGGAGCTGTCCGAACGAGAATCGTCCGACCCCGAAATGGGGCGCGCTCTCTAGCACGGCTCCCAACGGCTGTCACTAGCCCCCTGCTCCCATCCGATTTCGACCGCGAAGCGAGCGCGACGCAGGTCGTGCGGCGCAGACGCAAACCACTCACGAACGACACACGAAATCGAGCCCCACGCATCTCTTTGGAGCCGGTACGCGTGTTGCTCGACGCTGCGCCATGAGATCGCTGTCGCTCGTCGCCCTGGTCGTTGGCTCCTTCGCGCTCGCGGGCTGCAATCGCGAGGCGAAGGACTTCGAAGCGATGTGCCATGTGCTCGAGCGCTCTGGGGTGTCGGCCGGTCTCGACCCTTCGGTGCGCAGCCAGCGGATCGGGCAATGGATCGAGGATCACATCCACACCGAGAGAGCCCGACGAGCGTGGCGAGCGATCGGCCAGTCGAACGTGTCGCCCGAGCAGAAGCGAGAGATGATGCGGAGGGAGGCGGCCGAGGCCGGCTACAACGGCCCGTGTCCCCTCTTCGGGTCGAACGGCCCCGCAGAACAAAGCGGGCGATAACCGCTCGTCGAACGCAGCTTCGCGCTACGGGTTCATCGCGTCGAGCTCGGCGAGAAGGGCACGCGCGTTGAGCACGCGCACACCGTCCGCTTCCCCTGGAAAATCAATGACGTTTCCCGTGACGAGGAATCGAGCTCGCGCCGCGATCGCGCAGGCGAGCACCATGTCGTCCTTGGGGTCTTTGCATCGATTGGACACACCGTCGACGGTCACTCTCCGCGACGTGCGCACGAGCGCGTCGATGACCGTCGAGAGCGCGGTGGTCTGCCGCGCGAACTTCTTTCTCGAGGCGACTTCGCGGTACTCTGCCTCGAGCGCGTCCGAGAGCGCGGTCGAGAGCGTCTGCGCTGTGCAGAGGGCGAGCACCTTGGCCTCGAGGCCGTCGGGCTTGATCGCCGCCGAGATGAGCACATTGGTGTCGACGACGATCCGAGTCATCGTACCAATGGCCCACAGCGCATGAACGACGATCTCGGAAACCGCATCAAGACGTTCTACGAAGATCCTGCACGCGTCCTGCTGCCGCGCAAGAGCTACGTGATCGTGCGCGTGGATGGGCGCGCGTTTCACAACTACACGGCGAAGCTCGAACGACCGTACTGCGCGCCGCTCGCGCGCGCGCTGGACGAGGCTGCCGTGGCGCTGTCGGCCGCGATGGACGGCTTCGCGGTCGGTTTCGGGCAGAGCGACGAGTATTCGTTTTTGCTCACGGACTTTCGTCGCGACGACTCGCGGATGTGGTTCGAGGGGTCGATCCAGAAGATCGCGTCGGTGTCAGCGAGCGTTTTCACCGCCGCGTTTGCGAAGGCGTACGACGGGCCGATGGCGACGTTCGACGCGCGGGTGTTCGCGATCGGCCAGCGCGACGAGGTCGAGAAGTACTTCATCTGGCGGCAGCTCGACGCCTCGCGCAACAGCCTGAACATGCTCGCGTCCAACTACTATTCGCACGACGAGCTGTTGGGAAAGAGCGAGCGCGAGAAGCACGACCTGCTCTTCGCCAAGGGGCAGAACTGGGCGAAGTGGCCGACCGAGTTCAAGCGAGGGCGCGCCGTGCTGCCGGGGGCGAAGCTCGACCTCGAGGTTCCGATCTTCCAGAAGGACCGGACGTATCTCGAGCGGTTGATCCCGCGGTTTCAGTGAGAGTCCCGTGCTCGGACGGGCGTGCGAACACGAACGCGAGAGCGGATCAGCGCGTCGCTACATCGAGAGCCAGCTCGACCATGGCGACGAAGCTCTGTTCACGCTCGATCGAGTCGAGCGATTCTTCGCGCCGCAGGTGATCGGACACCGTCAACAGCGCGAGCGCGCTGGCGTTGTACTCCGAGGCCACGCCGTAGAGCCCCGCGACCTCCATTTCGACCGCCAGAACGCCGAGCGACTCGAGGCGATCGAACAACGGCGAGGGAGGTGAGTAGAAGAGATCGGAGCTCCAAACCGTTCCGACGCGAGCCGCGATGGAGCGCGAGCGCGCAGCGTCGACCGCGCTATGGACGAGAGACCAGTCGGCGACCGCGGGAAAGTCGAAGCCGAGGCACCGCGTGCGATTGACGTTGGAGTCGGTCCCCGCCGCTTGCGCGATGATCACGTCGCGCAACGCGAGGTCTGCTCGAAGCGCACCGCAGCTCCCGACGCGGATGAGCGTCCTCGCCCCGTAGAACTTCACGAGCTCCGTGGCGTAGATCGAGACCGACGGAATGCCCATCCCGTGCCCCATCACGGACACTCTTCGCCCGCGAAACGTGCCGGTATATCCCAGCATGTTGCGCACGCTCGTGACGAGCTCGGGACGTTCGAAGAAGCGCTCGGCGATGAAGCGCGCGCGGAGCGGATCACCGGGCAAGAGCACGCAGTCGGCGAAGTCTCCGCGCTGCGCGGAGATGTGAGGCGTCGGCATACGCGCGAGTGTGCATCGAAGCTCGCGGGCTGCGACGGTCTCGATCGATGTTTCTTGCCGTGCCGTGCCGTGACGCCACGGGTTGCGGCGATGAACCCACCGGCGGACGCTCTTCGTCGCTGTAATCACGGCCATGTTCCTCGGCCACCCGAACGGAACGACCGCCTGCATCGGCCTCCAAGCGGGCTTGGGACAGGGAGCGACGCGGCACCGTTCGACGAAGATAGACAGCATGGTCCGCTGAGCGATGCTATGAGTCCGAACATGGGCAAAACCCTTGGTCTCACAGTGCTCTCGGTTCTCACGATGTCCGCCGCGTGCTCGTCACCGACCACGCCGTCGGACGCCTCCGCCGATTCGCGACCAGACGTCGCGATGGCCGACAGCGAAGTCGATGCAGCCCCCGACGCGGCATCGGACGGGAGCTCGGAGGCGAGCGTGGACGCAACAACGGACGCGACGACGGACGGTGGTGTGGATTCTGGCGTCGACACCGGGGCGGACTCTGGGGTCGATTCGGGGTCGGACAGCGGCGTGGACGCGCGAGCCGACGCGGTGACAGACGGCGGGGCGGTTCGCATTTCGATCCGCGATTTCATGTCGTTTTCGAACTGCATGCCGATCGTTCCGCCGGACCCTGTTCGGGCGAACTGGACGGTCGACGTGAGCGGCGCCAGCGGTTCGACGGCGCGCATCACCAGCGCGACGTTGTCGATTCGCGCGACGGGGTCGAGCGTCGTGCAGACGCTCGTGGTGTCACCGACGACCTTCCCGCTCGTCGGTGGCGCGGGCTCGGCGATGATCCGAAAAGAGTCCGGCAATCCAGCGCCCACCGGCTCGTGTCGCGAGCTGTGCTCTGGCGACTCGACGCTCACGCTCGAGATCGACGTGGGAGCCGGCCCGCAGCGAGTCATGGGCAGCACGATGCACGGGTGCGCGTTCTGAGTCTGGTTTCGGTGCGTTAGCGCAACGCGGATCTCGACGAACCTCCATCGAAGCTGGTCGGGCCATCGACTCGCGTGGGATCGAATCGTCGGGCGGTCGCGCTTTCGCGACGCCCATTTTCGCGCGACGCTCGGGACAATGCGAACGCCTGTCTCTGCCCAGATTGTGTTCGTTGCGGTCTGCGCGATCGGCTGCGCCGACGGCACCGTGGATGGACCCGACGGACGAACCGTCGACGCTCGCGCCGATCGCCCATCGAGCGCCGACGCCGAGCCAACGGACGTCGAAGATCGAGACAGCGACCCAGAGCCGCCGCTGCCCGACGCAAGCGCGATGGACGCGAGCGTGGAGGACGTCGTCGAGCCTGTGGACACAGGCGTCGCGATGGACGTGGCTTCTCCGCGCGACACGGGCGTCGACGCTGGCGCACCGCGAGACTCGGCGCCGGACGGTCCTACAGGAAGGCCGGTGGTTCGAACGATCGGCTACCGAATGGCCACGTACACGATGCGCAACAACTGGGTGCACGACTGCACGCGCGGGTACGCGTTCACCGCGCGCGGCGCAGAGCACATCCCCAACGACTGCGACATGGCATATCGCCCGGATGGAACGCTGCGGGGCACTGCGACCTTCACGTTCAACGCGGTCATCGTGGGCAACTACAACATCGAGGTGAGCTCGCGATTCAGCGCCAACCGCGACGCGGCCGGAGCGCTGTTCATCGTCAACGGCGAGCGATTCACGCTCGATCAACGGCCCGGAAGCACGATCGTCACGAGCACCCTCGCTCGACGCGCGCTCGGAGGCACGGTCACCGTCGTGCTCGACAACTCGCGCGGGGGCGGAAGCGACAGCGTTCAGAGCGTGACGTTGCGGCCCGCGCCGTAGCGATGGTCGAACGACGGTACGCGCGTCGCTGGTGCAAGCGTTGAGAGGGGCAACGCCGTGCGTCGTCGCGCCGTCGCGATGCGAGACGACCGTTGCCCAACGACCACGACCGCCAACCGGAGAGCCACGCGATGTCGCCTGTGATCACGAGGATTCTTTCGTCGAAACGACAGATCGAGCAGTCACGCGCGGCGCGTCGCGGCCGGCGGGGATCGACTGCTCAACAACGCGACGCAGTCGGCGCAGATGCGCTCGGGGCTCATGGTTGCCAGCCGATGACCCGCGCGCTAATCGACGCCGTCATGAGAATGCTTCGAGAGATGAACGCTTCGTTTCGATTCGCCCTTTGTCTCTGCGTCGCTTCGACGCTCGCGGCGTGCGGAGGCAACCCCGCGCCGAGCGACGCGAGCGACACCGGAGTGAGCACGGACAGCGGCGTCGACGTCGCGACGATGGACGCCGCGAGCGAAGCCGCGGTCGACGTCGTCGCGCAGGATCAACCTTCGCCCGATGCTCCAAACGACGTCGTGCGGCCGGACTCCGCGTGCGATCCCGTCGCAGCAGAGGGGCCGATGCCCATGGGCGTTTGCGACGGTCGCGGGATGATTGCGTGTGCGATGTGGGCCCAACAAAACGCGGGCGGCAATCCCAACGCAAGATCGATTTGCATGACCACTCCGTCGGGCTGTGCGCGCGCCGACCGTTGCACCGACACGAACGATCCATCGACCTGCCGCTGCGGCGGAGACCCCGCCTGCGCTCCCGGCAACGTGTGCGTCGAGGTTGGACCCACGGCCGTGTGCCGGCCGTTGTTGTGTCGCTGATCTGCGGAGACGGGACCGACGTCACAGGATCGCGACGACGCGGCTGCCGACAAATTCGCGCACGACCCGTCGGGCGTGGCAGGCTTTGGAGGCTGTGTCCGACGAGAGCGACTCGAAGCTGCGAGCGATCCCTCCGATGCAGCGCTTGCTCGGCGCCGAGGGAGCCCTCGCGCTCGGTGCGCTGATCGGCGACGCCGGGCTGCGAGCTGCGATTCGCGCAGAGGTCGCGCTCGTTCGCGACGCGCTCGTGACCGGGGCCGTCGAGCTCGACCGCGACGCATTGGCGCTGCGAATCGATCGCGCCCTCGCTGGTCGGGCCGAGCGCGCCGGTCGACGTCACCTGCGCTCAGTGATCAACGCGACCGGCGTTGTTTTGCACACCAACCTCGGCCGCGCTCCGTTGGGAGCCGACGTGCTCGACGAGGTCGTCGACGCGTGTCGTGGATACGCGGCGCTCGAGTACGACCTCGACGAAGGCGAGCGTGGGCATCGCGATCGCGTCGTGAAGAGTTTGCTCGTGTCGCTGACGGGCGCCGAGGACGCGATGGTCGTCAACAACTGCGCGGCGGCGGTGCTCCTCGCGTGCACGGCGCTCGCGTCTGGGAGAGAGGTCATCGTCTCGCGCGGGGAGCTCGTCGAGATCGGCGGCGGGTTTCGCATTCCAGACGTGATCGCGAGCTGCGGCGCGACGCTCGTGGAGGTGGGCACGACGAACAAGACGCGCGCGCAGGATTTCGAGCGAGCGATCACCGAGCGGACCGGCGCGATGCTGACGGTCCACCAGTCGAATTTCGCCGTCGTCGGATTTACCCAACGGGCGTCGCGCGATGAGCTCGCGAAGCTCGCGCGGGCACGGTCGATTCCGCTGCTCGAGGACCTCGGTTCAGGAGCGCTCGTGGACCTCGCGTCCTTTGGCGTGGGCCACGAGCCGACGGTGCAAGAGGCGGTCTCTGGCGGAAGCGACGTCGTGATGTTCTCGGGCGACAAGCTGCTCGGCGGCCCACAAGCGGGAATCATCGTGGGCCGCGCCGCGTGGATCGAGCGCCTCCGAAGGCACTCGCTCGTTCGCGCGTTGCGGCCCGGTCGAATCGTGATGGCGGCGCTCGAGAGCACGCTGGTTCGCTACGCGCGGGGCCGCGCGACCGATGAACTCCCTGCGTTGAGGGCGTTGGTCGAGCCGCTGAGCGTGGTCGAGGCGCGCGCGGCGAGGCTCGAAGAGGCGGCCCGAGCACACGGATTCGACCTTCGAGACAGCGTCGGCGCCCCGAGCGTCCGCGGCGCGATCGAGCCTTCGATCGCCCGTGTCGGGGGAGGAACGCTGCCGCTCGTCGAGCTTCCTTCCCGCGCCCTGGTGCTGCGCGCGGACGACAGCGACGGGGGACAGCGCTCGATTCGCGGGATCGAACGCTCGATTCGTACGCAATCCGAGCCGCCGATCGTCGCGCGCGTATCCGACGGCGCCCTCTGGCTCGACGCGCGCACGATCGCCGACCGTGAGGTCGACGCCGTGGGCCGCGGGCTTGCGCGAGCGCTCGCGGAGTCACATGCAAGTCACCGTTCAGACCTGCGGGAAGCGCGGCCGCAGCCGACCCTCGATCCGGACGAACCCTGAACCTTCCCTCATCACCGCCAAGGCGTCCTCAAGACCCATGCGAACCTTACGAAATGCACTCAGCACTCAGGTCCTCGTGGTCAACCGATGCCTCCAGGCAGTGCACATCACGTCCGCTCGACGCGCGTTTGTGTTGCTCTACACCGAAGTCGCGAAGGCGCTCGACGAGACGTGGATCGGCCAGGATTTTCGGGCGTGGACGTCGGTCGCTCCGCGCGAGGGAGAGCCGTCGCTCGGGACGTCGCGGGGGCTGATCCGCATTCCGCGGGTGATTCAGCTGATCGATTACGATCGCATGCCGCGCGCGACCGTGCGGCTGTCGCGGCGCAACATCTTTTTGCGCGACGCGTACATGTGCCAGTACTGCGCGAAGCGATCGAGCGCGCGCGACCTCAACCTCGATCACGTGATGCCGCGCTCTCGAGGTGGGCCGACGACCTGGGAGAACGTCGTCTGCTCGTGCAGGGTCTGCAACCTCGAGAAGGGCGGCCGCACCCCAGCGGAAGCGGGGATGAAGCTCCTGCGACGGCCTGCGCGCCCCCGATGGTCGCCCGTGCTCGCGCTCGCGTTTACTCCAGCGCGGCCCAAAGAGTGGGAGCCCTTTCTTTCGACGCTTCCGGGCGCGCGCGAGCTCGAGCAGCTCTGGGCGCACGGCGACCACCCAACCGAACACGAGTCCGAGCACGAGCACGACGAGTGATTGGGGAGCCCGTTCTGGGCGGGGATTGGGCTTTGGGCGGGACCACGAATTCACTGGGGTTTTAGAGGGCAATCGCGCTACACCGCGAGGCGTCATGAGCATCGTCGCGGTCGGGGGGGCGAAAGGTGGAACAGGGCGTTCGGTCGTCGCCGCTGGGATCGCAGTGTTCTTCGCGCAGCTCGGCAAGCGTGTGCTCATCGTCGACGGCCACCCCAACGCGCCCCAGCTCGCGACCGCGTTTGGTTGCGCGCCGCCGCCGCTGGCCATGGCGCCGTGGGCCGATCCGGCGGTCGAGCCGCGCGGACGCGACACCATCGTCCCCAACGTCAGGCTGCTGTCGACCTACGGCGAAACCGGGACGCTCACGGGTGTGTCGCTCAAGCGCCCGCGAGAGATCGCCGCGCACTCGGGCGCCGATCACGTCGTCCTCGACCTCGGCGCAGGGTCGCAGTCGGCGTTGCTCGACGCGATGCTCGACGTCGACGCCGCCGTGCTCGTAGCGCTACCAGAGCCGTCCTCGGTCGAGGCGATCTACCGATGGATTCGGCACGCGTTTGCCAGGTCGCTGTCGCACGCGCTCAAGAGCTCTCCGCCGGCGCTCGCGGCGATGCGCGCGACGCTCGACCGCGAAGGAGCGCCGCCCGCGCCCATCGACCTCGCCCGCGTGGTGGCGCGCGCCGAGCCGTCGATCGGGCCGATCGTGTGGGAGTCGTTGCATTCGCTGCGCCCGTGGCTGGTCGTCAACGCCTCTCGCTCGCGCGTCGACCTCGAGCTCGGAAACGCGATGACGCACCTCGCGAAGCAGCGCCTCGGCGTCGACCTGCAGTTTCTCGGCCACGTCGAATATGACGAGGCGGTGAGCCTCGCCGCGCGAAAGCGCAAGCCGCTGCTGCTCGACGCGCCCGGCGCCAAGGCCGCGCGCAACCTCGAGCGCCTCGCGAGAAAGCTCTCGGCGACGCTCTCGGGCGCCGAGCCCGGCGCCGAGCGCTCGAAGCCCATGCCAGTGGAGCCGTCTCCAGCGACGCACTACGACACGCTGCTCGTCGATCGCGGTGTGACAGACGAAGAGATCCGTCGCGCCGTTCGTCGCATGCGAGAGCGCTACGCGACCGACAGCCTCGCGAGCGCTGGGCTCTGCTCGCTCGACGATCGAGAGAACGCCCTCGCGCGCATCGAAGAGGCCCGAGACGTCCTGCTCGACCCTGTCCGTCGACGGCCGTACGACCTTTCGATCAGTCCGCCCGAGCGAAGCGCGTCGATCGGCGCGATCGAGCCGATGCACAGCGAACCCGAGCCGGTCGAGCTGCCGCCGATGCCCGAACTCACGCCAGAGAGCGAGTTCAGCGGTTCGCTGCTGCGCGCGGTGCGCGAGGCGCGAGGCGTAGACCTTCGGGAGCTGTCTTCACGGACGAAGATCCCGCTGACGAGCCTGCGCGCGATCGAAGAAGAGCTGTACGAGTCGCTTCCGCCGGCGGTCTACCTGCGCGGCTTCGTCTCTGAAATCGCCCGTCAGCTCAAGCTCGACGTAGACCAGGTTGCGAGGAGCTACCTTCGAAGAGCCCGAGAGCGGGGCATGCCCTGACAACGTAAACGACGCGAGCGTGCGCGCATGCTCTCCGCCGTCGATCGCGCTATAACGGACGAAACCGTGACCGACAACGCCGTCTATCGCTCGCCGGGTGATCGCGAGAGCGCCAACGACGAATCAGCGACCATCGCAGAGGGTTCGACGTTTCCTGCAGGGACCGCGCTCGTCGGGTTCTTCGTGTGGTTCATCCTCGCGCGCGCCCTGGCCAACGTCACGGCGCAGCGCGAACGGCTGCTCGAAATCGCGACGTTCGCGGGGGTGTTCGGCGCGGTGCTCGCGTCGCTCTCGCTCGTCGGGTCGCTCGTGCGCGCCTCGTTGGCCAACCGAGGAGGCGCACGAGCGCTGCACGCGGTCCGCGCGATCGCCGCGGTTCCGGTGGCCTTGTTGGTCTTCGCCGCGCTGTTCGGCGAGCCGAAGCTCGGCTTTCAGTGGGCGGGCTTCGTCGGCGCGGTCGCGACGCTCTGGACGAGCGCCGTCGTCGCGATCGCGAGACCCGGCGCCCTCACGGCGGCGCGGATCACGTTCGCGCTGCTCGTGATCGGCGAGTCGATCGAGCTCGCGTATGCCCCGGCGCAAGCGCTCTTGTCCGTCGCGAGCGCCGGCGGCATCGCGATGGCGTGGCTCGGTCGGGGCGCGGAGATCGCGACGATTGGCGGCGCGGTGTGCGCGTCGCTGTGGGCGTATCGCGCGAGCGAGCGAGCGGTCGGGGCGCAGCGAACGCGGCTCTTTCTGCCTTTTCCCGTGGCGCTCGGCGCGATGCTGCTCGCGTTGGTCGTGGTGTTGCCCTCCAGCGCTGCGGCGATCCTCGGGCGAACGGCGTTTGGCGCGCGGTTCGACCTCGTGACATCGGACACGGTGACGGCCGTGCATCGATTGACGCTCGTGGGGTACCTGATCGCGCCGACGCTGCTGCTCGCCTCGGTGGCGCTGTCGCTCGCTTCGGTCGGGTACGACAACGGAGCCGGAGGGCGGCGAGCTAGCGGGTGGTTGTTGGTGCTCTTCGCGGGGTTCGGGGTGCTTCGTTTGGCCGGTCCCATGGACCCGATTCGGCTGGTCATGGTGGCGCTCGCGGCGGTGTTGCTCGAGCGGTCGAGCGACCGAGAGAAGCTGCTCTGACCCTCAGCGACCGGCGGTTTTCGCGGCGGCGGGCTTGGATCGTTTCGCACGACGGTTCGGGGTAGCATTCGCTTCCGTGAAGTCCTCCAACGAGTGCGTGAGACGTGTGCGAGCTCGAACATCGACTCGTTTGGCGATGGTGCTCGCGATGACCACGACTGCTTCGTGCGCGGCGGTGGACGAGCACGTCGGGCAGCGCACAGACGAGGTCGCGGTGTCGACGCTGCGAGGTAGGCCCGGCTGCACGACGGTCGGGGCTGAGGCGCTCAGCGCGCAGCTGCTCGATGAAATGTTGTGCCTGTCGGCGGGTCGATTGGTCTCGGTTCCGTCGAGCGCGAGGATCACGCTCACGCACCCGCGCGTGCACGCGGTGCTTTCGCCGGCGGCGCGAGACGGGCTCGTTCGCGCGGCTGCGGTCACGCCGCTGCGAATCAACTCGGCGTTTCGCACCCTCGTCGAGCAGTGGCTGCTGTTCACGGCGGCGGGGTGCGGTCGCGTCGCGGTTCCGGGCAGCTCGAACCACGAGACGGGGCGAGCGGTCGACATCGACAACTACAGCGCTGCGCGCGCGGCGATGACCGCGAACGGCTTCGTGCAGAGCTATCCGGTCGACGACCCGGTGCACTTCGACGGGCCCGGCGACGACGCGCGCGCGCTCTCGGTCCGCGCCTTTCAGCGCCTGTGGAACGCCAACAACCCCACCGATCGCATCAGTGAAGACGGGGCGTGGGGACCGATGACGCAGGCGCGACTCGAGCGCTCTCCCATCGAGGGTTTTCGCATCGGTCGCGTGTGCGGCATGACCACGATCGAGCCGCGACTGCGGGCGCAGTTCGTCATGCAGTCCTTTCCGGTCGCGAGCGCGCCGATCGAAATGACGCCGGGTCAGGAGTTGGCTGGCTTCTTCGAGCTGCGCAACACCGGAACGCAAACGTGGATGCCGGGCGCGACGTATCTCGCCACAACGCAGCCTCGAGACGGCGCGAGCCCCCTCGCCCACCCGAGCTGGCCGATGAACAACCGCGCATCCACCGTCGCCAGCGCCGTGGCGATGGGCGCGACGGGGCGCTTTGCGTTCACCATTCGCGCGCCGATGACGCCAGGCGACTACCCGCAGTACTTCGGGATGGTGCACACGGGAGTCGGCTGGTTCAGCGACCCGACGCAAGGCGGGCCGCCGGACAATCAACTGCAGATCCGTGTTCGCGTGGGTCGTCCGAACTTCGCAGCACAGGTGGTCCGCAACAGCTGCGGGACGGCGGTCACCGTCGCCGCTGGCGCCACGCGCGAGTGCGTAGTCGAGCTGAGAAACACCGGCGCTCAATCGTGGACGATGGGCTCGACGCACCTCGCGTCGTCCGAGCCGCGCGAGCACGCGAGCGCGTTTGCGCACAGCTCCTGGGTGAGTCCGCGACGAGTCGCCACCGTCTCGACGACGGTCGCTACGAACGCGACGCACACGTTTACGTTTACGATCCGCGCGCCGTTGACCACGGGCTCGGCGATCGAGCACCTGAACCTGCTCGACGACACGGGCGGATGGTTTTCGGACATGGCCAACGGCGGACCGACGGACGACGCGATCGCGCTTCGTCTCGAAGTCGACGGGGCGCAGACCGACGCGGGACCGGGCGCGGATGCTGCGATCGACGGGGCGACAGAACCGGGCGATAGCGGCGCGGGGATCGACGGGAGCCGCGACGCGAACGCGCGGGGCGACGCGAGCATCGATCCTCGAGAAGCGTCGGGCTGCGGGTGCCGAACAGCGCCGACGCACCGGCGTGACGGCCGACCGTGGATCGCTGTTTTGTCGGCGATCTCAGCGGCGGTCGGGTTTGCCGCGCGTTCGGTGAGACGGGCTCGACGCGCAACAGTGCCGCCCCGTTGAGCGATTCGTCATCGGGCGGGGAAATCGCGGCGACGACGATCATCAGTCGCGAGCCCCCCTCGGGTTCGACGCGAGGCAGCAATTCGCTGCGGTGCGGCATCGCAACGCCGTCGAGACCGCTCGTGGAGGGACGACGACCGCGCAAACGCGCTGTATCATTCGTGCCCGACGCGATGAACAAAAGCCTCTTCACGATTCTTGCGCTCGCCGCGGCGAGCACCGTGGCATGCAGCGAGCCGCCCATTCGACTCGGCTCGGGCGACGGCGGCGGCAACGGGATGGATGGCGCGAGCACTCCGGAGGACACCGGCGTATCGGTGACGGACACCGGGCCGCGACCAGACCGCGACCCGAACATGATTTCTCCGGACGCGGGATGCGCGACGCAAAACACGCCCACCACGCGCGCGCCGATTTCGCTGTTGCTCCTCGTCGACCGCTCGGGGTCCATGAACGAGTGCGCGGACGGTCGGATGTCCGGATGCTCCGGCGCGACGAAGTGGAACGTCACGCAGACGGCGCTCGTGCGGTTGCTTCGCTCGCTCGAAAACGAGGCGCGCGTCGGACTGATGTTCTTTCCGGCGCTCTCGAACAGCAGCTCAGCTGACGGCTATCGGATGCCGGTGGTCGGCGTCGATCAACCCCTGAGCATGACGCGCGACATGCTCGTGACGCGCGTGATGAGCACGAGCGCGAGCGGGAACACGCCGTTGGGCTGCGCGATGCCTCAAGCCGTCGACTACATGCGCAACCAGATGACTTCGTTCTCGAAGAACATCTTGCTCATCACGGACGGATCGCCGACCGATGAGTGCTCGGGCGCGGCTCCATGCAATCCGCTCGATCCGAACTTCATCACCTGCGTGCTCAACTCTTCGATGGTCGCGCAGGGCGTGATCGTCGGCGCCGTGGCGCGAGGCGGACGATCGATGCCGCCGGTGCGCACGTTTGCGCTCGGGACGCCGGACGCGGCGCCGTCGTTCATGTCGCAAGTGGCGGTCAACGGTCTCACGCAGCGCACCGCGGCCTGCGGTCCCAACGACTGCCACTACACGCTCGGGACCGCGACGTTCGAGCGCGACCTCAACATGGCGCTCGACTCGGTGCGCGGACGCGCGCAGACGTGCGAGTTCATGTTGCAGGTCGATCCGATGCGCGCGGATCCCAACCTGATCAACGTGTATTACACGCCGATGTCCGGCGGCATGGGCCGGTTCATCCCGCGCGACACCTCGCGAAGAAACGGCTGGGACTACGCCCCCGGCGGTCGCTCGATCATCTTCTACGGCGCCATCTGCGAAGAGGTGCTGATGGGTAGCTCGGGCTCGTCGGTGCAGATCATCTACGGCTGCCCCACGATCATTCCTGGCTGACGCTCAGCCGATTGAAGTACAGGGGGACGCGTGCTCGGAAGCGAGCGCGCGCGATACGAGCTAGTCGAAAACGATTCTCAATGTCGTATCATGCTCAGCGTGATGGCGTTGTCCGGCACTCTCGACCACACAGCGGCAGGAGCGGAGGTCACGATTCGGGCCCTCGAAGGCGACGAGCGAGAGCTTGCGTGGCTGCGTGCCATCGGTCTCTTCGAGGGCCAGCGCGTGAGGGTCCTGCGTCGCGCTTCGTTCGGCGGGCCACTGCACGTGCGTGTCGCATCAGGCGGAGAGTTCGCCGTCGATCGAACCCTCGCCGGTCACATCGGAGTCGAAGCGTGAGCGGCGCACACCATCCGCGCTCCGACGGACGCGGAGCAAAGGTCGCAGACGGCGCGGTCGTCGCGCTCGTCGGCCGCCCCAACGCGGGCAAGTCTTCGCTCTACAACCGAGTGACCGACGGCGACGCGCGAGTCGGGAATTTTCCAGGGATTACCGTCGAGGTGCTCGAGGCAGAAGCCGAGCTTCCCGACGACTGCGGCGCGGTGCGCTTCGTCGACCTGCCGGGCATCTACTCGCTCGAGAGCGCGGCCGACGCTGACACGGACGAGGGCACCGCCCGGGCGTTCATCGAAGGTCGCGAGAAGGCCGCTTCGGTGTCCGACGCGCCTCCCTTCGCGGTCGTTCAGGTGCTCGACGCGACGAGGCTCGCGCTCTCGCTGAGGCTCACGCGAGAGCTCGCCTCGCGCGTTTCACGACTCGGACTCGTGGTCACCCAGGCCGACGTGCTCGACCGCGAAGGGCAGCGATGTGACGGCGAATTGCTGTCCAAACTGCTCGGCGTCCCGGTCGTCGTGGTGAGCGCCCGCGATCCGTCGTCGAAGCCTGCGGTGCTCGCGCTGTCCGCGAGGCTGTTGCGAGAGCCCGCGACGCCGCGCGACGCGGCCCGCGCGATGGACCCCGACGCGGTCGCCAAAAGAGTCGTCACAGAGAAGACGTCGGTCGCCGACGAAGAACGAGCGCGCCGCGCGCGCACCGAGAAGATCGATCGGATCGCGCTGCACCCGGTGCTCGGACCAGTGCTCTTTCTCGCGGCGATGTCCGCGACGTTCGCCGCTGTGTTTCTCGTGGCCGAACCCGTCTCGTCGTTGATCGACGGCGCGACGAAGTGGCTCGGGAGCAAGCTCGGCCCGAGGCTCGGCGGCGGCTACGTCGCGAGCTTCGTCAACGACGGTCTGATCGGCGGAGCGGGGACCGTCCTCGCGTTTCTGCCGCAAATCGTCGTGCTGACGGTAGCCCTCGAGCTGCTCGACGCGAGCGGGTACCTGGCTCGCGGCGTGTTTCTCGTCGATCGACTCTTTCGCAAGATGGGCCTCGGGGGAAAGGCGCTCGTTCCGCTGCTGACGGCGCACGCTTGCGCGGTGCCTGCGATTCGCGCGACGAGGATCCTTCGCGATCCGAGGGAGCGGTTGCTGACCCTCTTGGTGCTGCCGTTGATGACCTGCTCGGCGCGGCTGCCAACGTATTCGCTGCTGATCTCGACGTTCTTCGCGCATCGAGGGCCGCTCGTTCAGTCGCTCGTGTTCGTGGGTCTCTACGGCGCTGGAATCTTCTCGGGCGCGGTCGCCTCCGCGGTCCTGCAAAAGACCACGGTGCGCGGCAGGCCGCTGCCGTTGGTGCTCGAGATGCCCGCGTATCGCGCGCCCGAGGCCGCCTTCTTGCGCAAGGCGACCGCTCGAGGCGTCCGCGGTTTTCTCGGGGATGTGGGGACGACGATCGTCATCGCCAGCGCTGCCCTCTGGGTGTTGCTCAACGTTCCGATGCCCGGCGCTCGGCACGACCCGTCGCTGGCCAACGCCCCAGCGGCGGTGGTTCGCGTCAACCGCAGCGTGGCCGCGAGCCTCGGGCGCTCGATCGAACCGGTCACGAGGCACGCTGGCTTCGATTGGCGCATCAACGTCGGCCTCTTCGGCTCCTTCGGCGCGCGCGAGCTCATGGTGGGAACGCTCGGCGTGATCTACGGACTCGAAGACGTCGGCGACGACCAGACGCCCCTTCGCGCGCAGCTCCGCGCCGCGCGCACGGCCGATGGCAAGCCCCGCTACACGACGAGCACCGCCCTCGCCCTCATGGCGTTCTTTGTCTTCGCCTGCCAGTGCATGAGCACGGTCGCGGCGCTCTGGCGCGAGACTCGCTCGTGGCGCTGGCCGCTCTTTGTGCTCGGGTATACGTACGCCCTCGCCTTCGTCGCCGCCGTGATCGTGTACAACGTCGCTGGCTGGCTAACGGGATGAGCGAAGACCGACCCGAGACAGAGAACGGCACTGGGTCGCGCGAGGTGCAGGCGGTCGCGACCTGGCTCACCCGCGCGTCATGGTTTGCGTTGGGCGTCACCGTAGGGATCGCCGGGACGGTCGTGGTCAATCGCGTCACGTCGGCCAGAGGCGTCCGAGACGCGCGGCCGCGAGCGGGCTACGAGTCCCTTCCGCTCGCGGACAACTCAGGCGTGTGTCAGGAGTTTGTCGCGATCGCGAGCCTTCGGACGACCTACGCGGACGCGACCGCGACGGCGCGACGGCTGAGCGCGACCTTGCCGGCGCCGCTGCGACCCGAGCATCTGCGCGTCGTTCGCGCGATCGCGCCTGGTGAGCACTGGACGCTCGCGATCGACAATCAGCCCGGAGCTGGACAGCTCGAAGAAGCGCAGCGCGTGGCGACGATCGCCAACCAGATGGCCGGGACGGGGCTGCGGTGGTCGGCGCTCTTCTACGGCGCGCGGGAGCTGTACGACGCGGCCGGCGTTCTCTGCTTTGCGCGACAAGCGGCCGGCGCAGACGCAGGGCGCTAGCGCGAGGTCGCAGGGCGTTTCGGCTCGAATCACTCGAGCCATTGCAGAGTCGTTCATCTCGGTGCAGGCTCCTGCGGACATGGCGACAGGACCTGTTTGGAATCGAACGGCCAAGCACGACAAGATTCGCGCGTGGGCCGAGGCCCGTGGCGCGAAGCCGGCGCGCGTTCGTGGAACGACGGACGCTCTCAAGCTCAAGATCGGCGACGACGAGACGGGTTGGGAGTTGATTTCGTGGGACGATTTTCTATCGGTCTTCGACGAGAAGGAGTTCGCCTTCGTCTACGAAGAGCCCGGCTTCGGCAACAAGATCGTTCGCCGCAACGGGACCGAAGATCAGGCCCCCGGCGCGACGCCCACGGCGAGCCACTAGCCGTCCTCTGGCGCCGCCCACCGCCGCGCCACCTCGGGATCGCGGCACGCCTCTGCAAACGCTCGAAGCGCGGACGCGGCTTCATCGCCTGACGCGTCCTTCTCGGACCATTGGGCGGCCTGCCCTCGCTCCTCGTCGCCGAGCCCGAAGAGCCCGAAGCGAGGCGCCCACCGGCCGAGCTCGTAGTTGTCCACCAGCGTCCAGTGCGCGTACGTCCGCGCCGGTCGCGCGAGCACGCACCGCGAGTATGCAAACGCAGCGGTGTACTCTCGAATGAAGGCGGGCCGCGTCGCGCCGTCCTGGCGGGGACGCGTGCTCGAGCCTGGGTCGCGGCGCACAGACATCCCGTTCTCCATCACGTCGATCGGAATCGGGTCGTCAGGGTCGTGGAGCGCGTCGATCGACCGAACCATCATTTCGGGCTCGACGCGCCACTCCCAGGGCTCGGCGAGGGCGAACGTCGAGCGAGACAGCGCTTCGAACGCGTCGGCCACGGAGGCCTTCGGGCCGATCGAGCTCGGCGATCGCTGGTGCGGCGCGCCCGCTGCGTGTTCGCGTTGCCACTGAAGCGCGCCGGCGGCGAGCTGGTCGAGGTGGGGCTCGATCCCGCGCGCTTGATTTCGTGTCCACGGGTCGTAGAGGTCGAACGCCCGCGAGTCGAGCGCCGGCGCCGCGCCTCGGCGAGACAGCTCGCGCGAGAGCCGGTCGAACGCCTCGAGCGCGAGCGGTCCGCGCAGCGCGATCTCGAGCGCTCGGGCGACCTGGGCGCGGGGCGACCGCTCTCCGTCGGGCTCGATGAAGCAACGCTCGAATCGCGCTCGACGAGCGTCGATGAACCGCTGGCGATCGCGCGCTGATCGCTGTCCGGTGCGCAGCGCGTCGAGCCACTGCGCGCCGAGCGAATAGAGGTCGACGAGGTTGACGTTGATCGAGACGTCGGGCCGCGGCAGCGCCATCGTCTCGTGGAGCGCGTGCAGGGCGTCGTACGCGAGGACGTGGGCAGAGAGCATGTGATCGAGCGCGAGCAGCGACCGCCCCACGCCCGCCGCGCTCCCCTCGAGCAGCGACGGCGCGCCGTGAGGAAACACCCCTGCGCCCCAGGTCGCGAGGGCGAGCATGTTGGGCTCGTTGATGGTGATCACGCGGGTCACGGGCGCGGCGCCCATCGCGCGAAGCGCTGATTGAACAGCGGCGAGCGCGCGCCGCGCGTAGTCTGCGAACGCCTCGGGCGCGCCGCGATCGAGCCAGAAGTCTGCGCCGAGCCACGCGGGGTGCGTGAAGTGCTGCAGCGTGACGATGGGGGTGATGCCAACGGCCGAGAGCGACGCGAGGCGCGAGGCGTATTCGCGCGCCGCGACGGCGTCGATCTCGGGGCCATCGGGACAGAGCCGCGACCACTCGAAGGACAAGCGAAACACCGATGCGCCCATGGCGTTCAACCGCTCGACGACGAGCGGAAACCGCCGCCAGAGGTCGCACGCCGCGCCGATCGGCTCGACGCGCCCGAGTCGTTGCCACTCTGACCAGTTGCTCTGCGGGCTCGCCGGCTGATCGAGCGCGCCCTCGCACTGAAACGACGAGGTCGCGACGCCGACCTCGACGCCCGAGAGCGTGGCCAGATCGCTGTTCGACAGCGCGCGCCTCATGGCCGAAGGGAGGCGCTGCTCGTCATGGGTCGGGTTGAGCACTCTATCCAGAGGCGAGTTGTACTATCGCTGACGCCACGCATGAGCGAGAGCAACGCCCGCAAACGACGTACGCAGGCCGAGCGCCGCGAAGAAACCAGGGACAAAGTCGAGCGCGCGGCGATGACGGCGGTCGCGCGACTGGGCTTCGAAGGGGCGACGATCGACGCGATCGCGAGAGAGAGCGGGATGTCTCGGGGGGCGGTCGGCGCATATTTTCCTGCGAAAGAGGAGCTGTGGCCCGTCGTGATCGACCGCGCGTGCCGGGCGCTCGAAGATGATGTCGCCCGCGCGTTCGACGAGAGTCAGGGCGCGGGGATGAACCGCGTCCGAGCCGCGCTCGCGGCGCTGCTCGCGATTCGCAGCGGCGAAGGCGCGGCGCAGGCGAGCTGGCCCGAGCTGCAGCGACGGGCCGCCCGCGAGCCAGCGCTGCGAGAGCGGCTCGCCCCCGCGCTCTGTCGGGCAGAGGCCTCCCTCGGGAGCAAGGCGCGCGCCCTGGCGGACGCCGCGGGCCTGTCGCTCGACGGCCCGCCTGAGCGCGCAGGACGCGTGATTCTCGCGGTGATTTCATCGATCGCCGAGCGAGCGCGGCTCGACGAGGCTGGCGAGTCGGCCCCCTCGGAGGCGGACCGAGCGCTCGTCGCTCAGCTCACACGCTCGCTCTTCTCGGTCTGATCTCGCCGTGCTACCGCTCGATACACCCTGTTCTCCGATGGACCGCGAGCAACGACGCACTCAAATCCTCGACGTCGCCAAGACGGTCTTCGCTGAAAAGGGCTACCACCACGCGAAGATCGACGACATCGTCGCGCGTGCGCGGGTGGCCCGAGGCACGTTCTATCTTTACTTCGGCGACAAGCGGGCGATCTTCAGCGAGCTGGTCGACGGCTGCGTCGACGCCGTCAACGCCGCGATCTGCGCGATCGATCTCAGCCGAAGAGACCGCTCACCCCTCGAGCAGCTCACGGACAACGTCGACCGGGTCGTGCGCGTCTTCGTCGACGAGCCTGCGCTCGCGCGGATCTTGTTCAACGAGGCCGTCGGCCTCGACCCCGAGTTCGACCGAAAGCTCCTCGCGTTTTACGACGGAGTGACGTCGATGATCGTGCGCGCGCTGGTCGAGGGAGAGCGCGTCGGAATGGTGCGACCCGGCGACTCGAGGGCGCGCGCGCTGTGCGTGCTCGGGATCGTCAAGGAGTTTCTCTATCAGCTCTCGTTGCGCGGCGAGGGATTCGACCGCGCCGCCGTCGTCCGAACGGTGATCGAGCTCATCAACGGCGGATGGCTCACCGACCTCGGCCGCACCGGACGTCGCGCCGAAGACGCGTTCGCTCCGACGCTCTCGGCCTAGCTCGAAGCATCCAATGACGCGAACTCCGAAAGCCAGGGTCGCCGTCGGTGGCCTCCCCGCGAGCGTGGCCCGTGCCCAGCTCGCGCGAGACTCCGGGGTCGCCGACGATCCGAGCCGCCTCGATCGGCTCCTCGGGCTCGAACCCGTCGATGTCTGCTCGCGGCTGCTCGCTCCCGCACGCCCACAAAAACAAGAAGCGCTCTCTGCCATCGAGGGCGCGGCGAGCGCGCAAGAGGCCATCGAGGCCCTCGTCTCGAGAGGCCTGCTCGAGGAGCAATGGCTCGACGAGCGACGGGTGATCGTCTACGCCACGGACGCCGGCGATCTCGGCGCGCGAGCGACAGACGTCGCGGAGCTCGCGGCGGACGCTGCGACGGTGTCGGCGATCGAGTCGCTGGCGCGCGAGTGCCGTGCCCGCGGCGGACGCGTCGGGTCGGACTCGATTCGCTGGCGGGTGGGTCTGGCGCAGCGCGCCCCCCGAGCGGTCGAACGTCGTCCCTTCGACGAGGGCCGAGCAGCGCGCTTCAAGCCAGGCACCGTCGCCGCGAGCACCGAGCTCACCGACCTGTTGTCGATCCGCACGGACTTCTCCGCGAACGAAAGCTGGGACGAAGAGATCGCCGCGGGGGACCTCTTTCGATTCGCGCACGAGCGCTGGGTCGACGCGTTCGAAGAAGACGTGCGGCGGCACTGGAGCTGGGGGCTGTCTCGTCGCAGCCCTTCGCAAAACCCCTACGCGCCGCTGTGCGCTGCGTGGCTGGCGGGATACGTGATCGAAGCGATCGAGCCCGAGCTCGTCCTGTTCGCGCCGGCGCGGTTCGACCTCGGCTGACGCGATGATTCTTTACGACGCGCGGCGCGGCGCGACCGCGGTTCGCGCGGACGCGAGGGCCGATTCACACTCGAGCAGCTCGGTCTGCAATCCGAGCGCGCGGCACGCCGAAGCCCGAACGCTCCACGCGAGCACGGTGTTCGGGCGGCGCTCGATCGCGGCGATCGCGTGAGCGCGGGCCGAGCGGACGTCGCCGACGCGCAGCATCGCCGCCGCGCACGACGCCCGCATCGCGCCGTCATCAGGAGCCAACGCCACGAGCCGCGCCGAGAGAACCGCGATGCTCGGTCTGTGGTCGAGCGCGACCGCCGCGCGAAGCCACTGGTGCGTTGCGCGTACGCTCGCGTCGGCGCCGAGCGACCGAGCGCGTTCTCGCACGAGCGCGAGCGCCTCGCCGCGATGCTCGTCGATCGTCCCGAGCACGCGCGCGAGGCGCGCTCGGTCTTCGTCTTCGCCGGTGTTCGCAGCGCATCGACGCAAGAGCGCGATCGCTTCACGCTCGCGCCCAGACCGAGCGAGGGCTCGGCCGAGCGCGCGACAGGCGTCCGTCGACTCGGGCTCGACCGAGAGCCAGGCGCGCGCCGACCGCTCTGCGTCGATCGACGCGCCGCGCTCGTACTGGGCCCAGGCCAACAGCCGCAGCGCCGAACGATCGTGCGGGTCGTGCTCGAGCACGAGACGGCACAGCGACTCGCACTCGGCGAGCCGCCGCGTTGCGCCGAGCGCCGTTGCGCGCGCGAGCAGCGTTCGTCGCTCAGGCATGGGTGATGGGCCCTGTTTGCCTCGCGCGTCGCGCGAGCAGCGCAGGCACCGGCGCAGGCCCGTCGTCGGCAGGATCTCGCTGCTGTCTCGCGACGAAGAAGCCGATGAGCGCGAGGCCCGCGACGAGCATGGACGCAGCCACCGAGAGGAAGTTCGACGTGATCGCCGCAGACACGAGCCCCATCACGACGGTGACGAGCAAGAGCACGCTCTGCTCGCGGCGGGTCTTCTCTCGGCTGAGCCGCTGGTCGCGCAGGCCGTCGCGGATGCGCGCGAGCTGCTCGTGCTTGGGGTCGATCGCGAGCGCGTCGTCGCAGACTCGCTCGGCGCGCACAAGGCGCCCCTGCGAACGGTAGAGCGTCGCGAGGTTGAACGCCGCCGATCGGAGCCCTGGCTTGAGCCGCAGGGCCTCGCTGAGCGCGGCTTCTGCCTCCGTCGCGCGAGAAGGATCCGAGCGTCGCTGCAGCTCGTTGAGCGCGTAGCCGAGCTCTTCCCAGGCCGCCCAGTAGTTGGGCTCGAGCTCGAGCGCGGCGGTCGACGCCACCGCAGAGCCGTTGTAGTCGCGGCGATTGGCGAGGACCCACGCGAGGCGCCAGTGCGTCGATGGGTCCGCGGGCCTGAGCGTGACTCCTCGCTGCGCGAAGCGCACACCGACGTCGTGCTCGCCGAGCGCTGAGTAAACGCGGGCGCATTCGTCGACGAGCATCACGTCGTCTTCGGCCTTCGCTGCGACCGCGTCGATCACCGCGCGCGACTGCTCTTTCGCGCCGGACTCGCAGAGCGCGATCGCGAGGCGCGCGTGATAGCGGGGCGCGGAAGGTTGCAGCGACACGGCCTCGCGAAGCGGCTGGATCGCTTCGGCGTGGCGGCCAGCGACCTGCAGCGCGAAGCCGAGCAGGTAGTGTGTATAGCCGTCGTTCGGCGCGATCTCGACCGCGGCGCGCGCGGTGGCCACGGCGTCCTCGTGACGGCTCTGCCCGAGCAGCGCGCGCGTGAGGTACAGCGTCGCGTCCACGTCGCTCGGAACGGCGGCGAGCGCCGCGCGTGCGTCCCTCTCGGCGTGCGAATAGCGGCCGATTTCGAGCGCTGCTTCGGCGCGCGCCTTGTGTCGGCGCGCAGTGGCAAGTGCGTCGGCGGTCACCGCGTCCTCCGCTGCGGGCTTCAGTAGTTGTGGCGGCGGATGTAGTCCGCGATGTCGTCGTATTGCCCCGCTTCGTTGGCGTACTGAGCGTAGTTGCGCGCCGTCGAAAACCATTCGCGGGTGGTGGGCTTTACCTTCGCTCGCGCCCGCTCGACGTGCGCTCCCGAGATCGGCTCGATCGCGCCTCGCGCGATGGACTGCGTGAGGGCGAGCTCGGCGGCTGCGTCGATGAGGTGCTCGAGGTCCGCGCCGCTCCAGCCCTCGGTGTTGGCCGCGACCGCGTCGAAATCGACGTTTTGCATTGGCTTTCCAGTGGTCTTCAGCTCGAGGATCTGGCGACGCGCCGCGCGATCAGGCGGCGGAACGAACAGCACCTGGTCGAATCGGCCCGGCCGTCGAAAGGCCGAGTCGAGGTCCCACGGTGTGTTGGTGGCGCCGATGACGAGCACGCGCTCGTTGCGCGACGCGAAGCCGTCGAGCTCCGCGAGAAACTGCGTAATCACTCCGCGCATCGAGCCAGAGTGGAGCTTTGCGCGCTGCATTCCGAGCGCGTCGACCTCGTCGAAGAAGAGCACTGCAGGCGCGCGGCGCCGCGCGTCTTCGAACAGCTGATGAAGCTGCTTCTCGGAGTTGCCGATCCACATGTCGAGCACTTCGTGGAGCCCGACGTTGATGAAGTGCGCCCTGCACTCGCCAGCGGTGGCCTTTGCGAGAAACGTCTTTCCGCAGCCGGGCGGGCCGTAGAAGAGGATTCCTCCGCCGATCTTCTTGCCGAAGGCCTTGAACATCTCGGGATTCGAGAAGGGGTAGACGATCCGCATACGGATCTTCTCTTTGACCTCGTCGAGCCCGCCGACGTCGGCGAAGGTGACTCGATCCGGCACGCTGTTCTCGGGCACCGCTGCGGCCGGCGCGCTCTCTTGGGGGGCGCTCGTTCCGCCGGCCACCACGCGAAACCTCGCGCGCGGGTCGGTCGCGTCGCGAATGAGCGCGTCGCGCAGCGCTGGCTCGGCGAGCTGTGTGTCCAACGACACGGCCTTGTCGTAGTCCGTCAGCGCTTCTTTGTGCTGGCCGCGCGCGTGCAGCGCCCGCGCCCTCGCAAGCAAGCCCTTGGCGTGAGACGGAACAGCCGCGAGCAGCTTCTCCGCAGCGGCGAGCGACGCCTCGCCGTCTCCGAGCGCGAGCGACGCGCGAGCCACTCCGAGCATCGCGTCTGTGCCGACCTGCGCGTCACCCTCGCACTGACGAAAGTGCTTGATGGCATCCGCATGGCGCCCAGCGCCGACCAGCAGGTTCGCGACATGAACGCGCAGCGGAGCGTTGTCCGGGGTTCGTTCGAGGGCGTCGAGCAGCAGCGTCAGCGAGGGATCAAGCGCGCGGTCGTCCATTCGGGGCCGGGAGTATACCGCGGCTCGGCCTCAAAGCCCGAGCGTGCTCGATGCGGCCTGCGTGCAATCAGGCCTTGTGCTCGCCCAGAAACTGCTTCTTGCGCTTCTCCTTGTACGAAACGCGAATCGGTACGCCCTCGAACCCGAACCGCTCGCGCAGCTGATTCTTGAGATACCGGTCGTACGACGGAGCAATATTGTCAGGAAAATTCGCGACAGCCGCGAACCTCGGCGGTCGCACGCCGACCTGCGACACGTAGTAGAGCCGAACCGCGCGATTGCTCTGAACGGGCGGCGGGTGCTTCTCGATCACCTCTTCGAAGAAGCGATTGACCTCGCCCGTTCCCACGCGTTGAGCGAAGGCCTCGTACACCTTGTCGACCTGATCGAGCAGAGCGCTCGTGCCTCGACCCTCTTTGGCCGACAGCCGAAGCACAGGAATCCACGCGGCAAACGACAGGCGCTCGCGCGCGGACTGGACCGCTTTCTTCTCAGCCTGCGTGTTGAGCTGATCGGTCTTGTTCAAGCCCACGATGATCGCGCGCCCTCGGTCCTCGGCGAGCGAGATGATCCTGAGATCCTGGTCGCTGAGCTCGCCTTCGGTCGCGTCGAACAGCAGCACGACCACGTCGGCGCGCTCGATCGTGCGGATCGCCTGCATGACCGAGGTCATCTCGACCGGCGCGCTCACCGCTCGTTTGCGTCGCATCCCCGCCGTGTCGACGAAGACGTATCGCTTGCCGTTCTTCTCGACGAGCGTGTCGATCGCGTCCGTCGTGGTGCCGGGCCGCGAGTCGACCAGCAATCGATCCTGTCCGACCAGCCGGTTGATGAGCGAGCTCTTTCCTGCGTTGGGACGACCGACGATCGCGACGCGAGCGATGTCGTCTTCGAGCAGCGTGTCCTCGGCCTCGGGCGGCGGAAGCTTCGAAAGGATGGCGTCCTCGAGCTTCTCGAAGCCTCGTCCGTGCAGCGCCGACACGGGGATCACGTCCGAGACGCCAGCGCTGTACAGCTCGAACGCGTCGACGTCGCGCTTGGGCGAGTCGGCCTTGTTCGCGACGTAGATCACCGGACGCTCGCTGCGACGAAGGAGATCCAGCGCGACGAGGTCGGCGTCCTGCAGCGGCGCGGTCGCGTCGGCGACGAACACCGCGACGTCGGCCTCAGCGATCGCGAGCTTCACCTGCGCGCGGATGCCCGCGACGACCGGGTCTTTGCCTTCGGGGTCGAAGCCTCCCGTGTCGACGACGACGAACGCGCGGCCGCGCAGCTCGGCGTCTGCGTAGTGTCGATCGCGCGTGACGCCCGGGGTGTCCTCGACGATGGCGAGGTGCCTGCCGACGATTCGGTTGAACAGCGTGCTCTTGCCGACGTTGGGCCGGCCGACGATCGCGACGAGCGCGCGAGACCCACGGGCTACGCGCACGTCTGCGGGAACCTCTTTGCGCCGGGCGCGCTCTTCTTCGCGCTCGATCGCTTCGCCCCCGCCGCCCTCGACGCGCTTGGGCTTGGGCTTGGGCTTGGTCGTCGCGGATGTTTTCTTTGGAGCCAACGTTCTTCGCATGATCAACGGCGCCTTCCAGGTCCGCTCGAGCCGTAGCCGAGCCGTTCCATAGCCCCTGGGCTCTTGGTCCACCCAGGAGAGACTTTGACCCAGAGCTCCAGCATCACTTTGCGCCCCACCATCGGCTCGATCGCCTTGCGCGCCCTCGTGCCGATCGCCTTGATCTGCGCGCCTCCCGCGCCGATCACGATCTTTTTCTGCCCTTCGCGCTCGACGTGAATCGTCGCGCCGATGTGCACGATCGTAGCGCTCTCTTCGAAGCGCTCGATCTCAACGGCCGTCACGTAGGGAAGCTCGTCGGCGGTCTCGTGGATCACCGCTTCACGGATTCGCTCTGCGGCGAGAAACCGCTCGGGTCGGTCGGTGATCGCGTCCTTCGGAAAGAGCATCGGCCCCTCCGGCAACAGCGCGATGCACTCGTCGACGAGGCGAGCGACTCCGTCCTTGGTCTTCGCGGCGATCGGAACGATTCCCCGCCACTCGCGGGCTTTGGTGTAGGCCTCCAGCGTCGGCAACAGCGCCGTCTTCGGCTTGACCAGGTCGACCTTGTTGAGCGCGAGGACCGTCGGCTTGTTGACGCTGTTGATTTCGGCGAACACCTGCGCGTCGCGGTCGATCCCGGCCGCGGCGTCGGTCGCATCCGCGACCATCACGATCACGTCTGCATCCGCGAGCGCAGCGGCGGCCTCGCGGTTCATCCGCTCGCCGAGCCGCGCGTGCGGTCGATGAATTCCTGGAGTATCGACGACGACCATCTGCGCATCGTCGCGGGTGATCACCGCGAGGATGCGATCGCGCGTCGTCTGAGGACGGGACGCGACGATCGAGACGTCCTCCCCGACGAGCGCGTTGAGGAGCGTCGACTTGCCCACGTTTGGGCGGCCTACGAGTGCGACGAAACCACAGCGCATGACGACAAGAGCGGGGGCTGTACGACAAGTCCGTCGCACAAGCAACGCCCCGTGCGCGAACGATGCTATCTCTTCGTCCGCGGAATGAACCGGACGAACTCACCCACCGCCCTCAGCGGCCTGAGCGCAACCGAGGCCAAAGCGCTGCTCGAAGAACGAAAGATCAGCTCGGTCGAACTCGTCGACGCCCTGTTTGCGAGGATCGAGCGGTACGACGGCAGGATCAACGCATTTACCGAGCGTTTCGAGCAGCGGGCTCGCACCGAGGCGCAGCGGGCAGACGAGGCGCGCGCGCGGGGCGACGCGCTCGGCGCGCTCCACGGGCTGCCCGTCACCGTGAAGGAGTCCATCGAAATGGAGGGCTCGGCCTCGACGCTCGGGATTCCTTCGCGCGTTGGCGTACGCGCGACACAGGACGCGCCGATCGTCGCCGAGACGCGGCGCGCCGGCGGAATCGTGATCGGTCGGACAAACGTCCCGCAGCTGTTGCTCTCGTTCGAGTCGCGCAACCCAGTGTTCGGGCAGTGCGCCAACCCCCGCAAAGTCACCCACTCGCCCGGCGGATCATCGGGCGGAGAAGCGGCAGCCCTCGCGTACGGCGCATCGATGCTCGGCATTGGCACGGACATCGGCGGATCGATCCGATTGCCCGCGCACTTCTCGGGGTGCGTCGGGTTCAAGCCCACCCAGGATCGCTGGCCCAATCGCGGCCTCGTCGCAGGCATTCCGGGGCAAGAAGCGATCCGCTCGCAGTGCGGACCGATGGCGCGATCGGTCGACGACATCGCGTTGTTTCTCGGCGCGCTCGACGTCGAGCGGCTCTCACGCGCCGACGGCCGCACGCCTCCCCTTCCCTTCGCGCCCCTCGAGTCGATTTCACTCCGCGGCGTTCGCGTGGGACTGCTCGAGCACGACGGGACGCTCGCTCCCTCCCGCGCCAACATCCGCGCCGTTCGTCGCGCGGGCGACGCGCTCGAGCGCGCCGGCGCCGAGGTCGTTCCGTTTGTGCTTCGGCTCGCGCCCGAAGCCATTCGAGATTATTTCTCGGCGCTCTCGGCGGACGGCGCAGCGACCGCGAGAGAACAGCTCGGAGACGCCCCGATCGACGTGACGCTCCAGTCGATGTTTCTCGCGGCGCGCTTGCCGCCCGCGGCGCGATCGGCGGTCGCCAAGGGCCTCGAACTCGCGGGACAGTCGCTGACCGCGATGGTGCTCCGCTCGGTTCGCGAGCGAACCGTGGCTGAGTTCTGGAAGCTCGTCGCGTCGATTCGCGCGCGGAGATTCGCCATCGAGCGCGAGCTCGACGAGTCGGGCATCGACGCGCTGCTCTTGCCGCCGTTCGCGACGGCCGCGGTGCCGCACACGTTTGGCGCGCAGTTTCAGCAGGCTGCCTCCTACACGATGCTGTTCAACCTCTTGCATTGGCCAGCCGGCGTCGTCCCGGTGACGACGGTTCGCGCCGACGAGTGCGACCGCGAAGCGACGCTCGACGCGGTCGTTCGCCGCGCACGAGAGGTCGACCGACAGAGCCTCGGCCTCCCCGTCGGCGTGCAGGTCGCGACCCGCGGATGGAAGGACGAGCTGTGCCTCGCGCTGCTCCGCGCGATCGAAGAAGACACACGCACCGACGACGGCGCTCCCGCCCGCGTGATCGACCCTTGAACGTCGGCTCGCACCAGCACCAGTCCCTTCGCGCGTCGTCGCGAACCACGAGGCTCGCGATCGCTCTCTGCGCGCTGTCGTTCGCGCCGCACACGCTGCCCTCCGATCGTCACCCTGATCGACCGCCGCCAGCGCTCGGACCAGAGCCCTACACGCCCGAGCGCGCGCCGCACGAGGCGGGACGAACCATCGCGCTTCGCCTCGAAGCGCCCGCGATCATTCACATCCCTTCGGGCGAGTTCGCGATGGGCTCGAATCAGGACGACCTCGACCGCGCTCAATCCGTCTGCGAGCGCGACGCCCTCGTCGGGCCCGTGCTCATGTGGAGCTGCGCTCGCGCCTTTCCCCCAGTCGAGGCGACGCGCGCCGTCGGATCGCCCTGCGAGCGCGCGGGCTTGATGAACCTGACCCTCGCCGAACAAGGCAGACATCGCGTACTACTGCCGGCCTTTGCGATCGATCGATCCGAGGTCACCGTGCTCGCCTACGAGCGCTGCGTCGCGGATGGGTCTTGCCCGCGCGCAGACTACGCGCGATCGAGCCCTGCGTTTCGTGGCGATTCGCAGCCGATGGTCGCAGTCAATTGGTACGAGGCCAGGGCGTTTTGCCGATGGGCCCGCGGTCGATTGCCGACCGAGGCCGAGTGGGAGCGCGTGGCGCGAGGTCGAGATGGCCGCATGTTTCCCTGGGGAAACGTGTTCAATCCGCGCCTCGCGAACGTCGGTCGCGCGGGCCCGACGTGCCGATCCAACACCGACGGCTTCGAATACACGGCGCCCGTCGGGAGCTTCGCGGACGGCGCCTCTCCCGATGGAGCCCTCGACCTCGCGGGAAACGTCTCCGAGTGGGTCGACGATTACTTCGACGACGGGCCCACTCGCACGCCCCAGGGCGAGGCCGATTGGTCCCGATCGCGCTCCCGATACACCCCGGACGCGCTTCGCGTCGCGCCCCACTTGACGAGCGCTTCGCAGAACCTCCGTGGTTTTCGCGGCGGATCGTTTACCCAGGGCCCGATGTTCGCGCGCACGACCTACCGACAGCGCCTCGGCGCCAGCGAGCGGCGCGAATGGCTCGGGTTTCGCTGCGCCTACGACGAGCGCTGAGAGGGAGTTGAACACGCCGGTCGTTTCGGCTACCACCGCGCGGTTCATATGCGCTCCATCGTTCGCTTCGCGCTCGCGACGCTGTTCGCTTCGCTCGCTTCGTTTTCCGCCGGCTGCGAAGAGGCCGCGACGGGAGGACGCTGCGAGAGCGTCAACGACTGCGATCGCACCGGCGGCGGCACGACGCGCTCGTGCTACTCGACCGCCAACACCAACCTGCTCTGCGCTGGCAGCGGCAACTCGTGTGTGTGCTGCCCGCGGCCCGAGGCGCGCGTGCCCGGCACGACCCCCGCCATCTGCCTCAACTCGACTACCGTCATCGACAGCGGCGTCACGCAGGACAGCGGCTCCAACCAAGACAGCGGGAGCGACGTCGCGCAGGACAGCGGCTCCCCCGACGTCACGAGCGCGCCCGACGCCGCTGGACAAGACGCGAGCGCTGGCTGAGCAACCCGTAGGTCCCTGCGTCGCGCCCAGAGTTTGCCCACGTTCGACGGACGTCGCCGTTTCGTCCGTTCTGGTCCGCAAATCACTCGTGGTATCTTTCGCCGCAGTCTGCTGACGCAACGATGACCCATCGGCAGGGCGAAGAACCCAGTCAGGCGGCGATGTCCTCGACGGTCACAACACCTGGTGCTGGCCTGCTAACGCTCGACGAAGGCGACGTCGTGCTCGGCAAGTACATCATCAAGTCCCAGCTCGGCGCGGGCGGCATGGGACAGGTTTTTCGCGCGCTGCACATCCGGCTCGCTCGCGACGTCGCCGTCAAGATCCTGCCCGACAACCGCAGCGAAGAGAACGCTCTTCGCTTCGAGCGCGAAGCCGCGCTCATGACCCGCGTGCGTCACCCAAACGTCGTCGAGATGCTCGACTTCGGCTTCCTCGAGGGCCGCGTCCCGTGCATCGTGATGGAGCTCGTCGAGGGAGAAACCCTCGCGACGCGGCTGCTTCGATCGCGCGCGCTGCCGTGGCAAGACGCAGTCCGGATCGTGTTGGGCGTGCTCGAAGGGCTCGAGGCCGTGCACGAGGCCCGAGTGCTGCATCGGGATTTGAAGCCGTCGAACATCGCGATCGCCAAAGGGCCTCCCGAGCTCGTCAAGCTCCTCGATTTTGGCATTGCTCGTTCGCTCGTCGGCGAGTCGGATCGTCGCCTCACCCGAACGGGCAACATCGTCGGGAGCCTCGACTACATGTCCCCCGAGGCGCTCGTCAACGATCCGATCGATGTGCGCACGGACGTGTACGCGGCCGGCATGATCCTCTACGAGATGCTCAGCGGGTCGTATCCTTTTCAGGACGACGCGATGGCGGCGGCGTTTCGACGGCTCAGCAACGATCCGTCGATCCCGAAGGCGCCCGCTGGCTTCGCAGAGCTTCCGCCGGCGCTCGCGAAGCTCGCGCAGCGGTCGATCGCGAGAGAACGCAACGAGCGGCCCGAGAGCGCTGAGTCCTTCGCAGAGGAGCTTCGCGAGTTCGTCGCGCGACCGCGTCGGTCGCCGTCACCGAGCGGCTCGCACGCTGCGCTCGACGTCACTGCGACTGCGGCAGCGATCGCGGTCGCGAGCGCGAGCGACGAAGAGCGGACGATCGAGGCGCGGAAGCCGCATGCGCTTCCCGCGGAGATCGCCCCAGCACCACAGCCCCCACCGAGGCCCGCTGAAGCCGCGGCGCCGAAGCGACCCGAGGGGCCCGCGAAGGCAGCGGCGCCACAAGCGGCGCCACAAGCTGCGCCCCTGTCAGCGGCACCGCGACCAGCACCGGCGAAGCCAAAGAGAGTGCTCGCGACCGCTGCGGTTTCGGCGCCGAAACCGCCGCCGATTCCCAAGCCACCAGAGCCGGTCGTGCTGCCGAAAGCGCCCCGTGAGCCGGCGGCGCCCAGCCAGAAGCAATCAGCGCAAGCCGCGCGGGCGCAGTTCGTGTTGCTCGCGCGATTGCCGAAACAACGCTTCGCCGCGCTCGAGGAGCGTCGTTGGCTCGCGGATCTCGTTCGCGACGTCGGCTCGGCGTACGCGATCGGAGCGCACGTGTGGTGCGCGGTTCTGCACGGCGTCGATCCTGCGGCCACGGAGAAGCGCTCGCTCGTGCTGCTCGACGCCCTCAAAGCGCGCTATCCGGGAGTGGCGGTCGTCGGCAGTCCGATCTTCGATCCGCACTTCGCGCTGAAGTCCGCCACGATCGCGCCCGACGAAACACTGCCCGACCCGTTGCCCGCGCTCGTCGCGCAGCTCGCGTCGATCGGTCAGTGAGCGCGGCGCCTCTGGTCTTTGGCTGCGCCGTGACCATCGGCGCTTTCTCGCCTTCGTCGCCGCGTCGGACGGGTACGACGATGCTGTCTTCGGGACGAGTCGACACCGTCGGCCACACGAGACAGTCCTTTTCACACCCACGCTTCGAGCGCCATGCTGCGCGCGCCGCCAAGATGCCCTCCCAGCCCACCCTTCGCCGTCGATGGACGCTCGGCACCGCCCTCGCGCTCTCGCACGGGACGCTCGTGTTCGCGCTGCTCGTGACCGTCGCGCTCGGCGCGATCTCACTCCGACGCATCGACCACTACCTTCGCGAGCTGCGCGACGACGAGCTCGGCGCGATCGACGAGCAGCAGACGCTGCATCGCGCGATGTGGGCCGTCGAAGTGGCGATGCGGCACGCGGACGAAGCGTGCGCTCGCGGGTCTCCCGAAGAGGCAGTGCGTCCTCAGCTCGCCGCGGCGCTGCAGGCGCTCCGCGAAAAGGATCAGCACGTCGGCCCGCACGTCGGCCTCGAGATGCGCCGCATGGGTCTTCGCTACGAGGCGCTCGCGCAGGCGGTGCTCGATGATCGTCCGTGCGACGCCCTTCGCCCACCGTCGATGAGATCAGCCCGACTCGCGCTCGATGAACGGCTCACAGACCTGTGGATCGCGCAGTCCTTCGAGCTGCACCGCGAGATCGGCGATCGCGAGTTTCGCGCTCGAACGACGGGAAAGCGTTCGCTCGTCTTCGGCGCAATCCTCGCGATGCTGGTCTCGGTGATGGTCGCCCTGCTCGCTCGATGGCTGTCGCGCTCGATCTCGCGGCCGCTCGCGCGCATCGCCCGCGACGCGACGCGCCTGGGGCACGGGGACTTTTCTCCGATCGAACCGGTCGAAGGGCCCGCGGAGGTCGCGGAGCTCGCCGATGACCTCGAGCGAATGCGTCACGCCCTGGCCGCGCTCGACTCGCTCAAGCAAGGCTTCGTCGCGTCGGTCTCGCACGAGCTTCGGACTCCTCTCGCCAAGATCCGAGAGGCCCTATCGCTGCTCGAAGACGGAACCGCCGGAGCGCTCACCGATCGACAACGAACGCTGGTCTCGATCGCGAGCCGCGCGTGCGAGTCGCAGATCTCGCTCGTCACCAATCTGCTCGACCTCTCGCGACTTCGATCGGGCTCGCTGGTTCGGATGCACGCGGAGGGTCCGCTCACCACAGTGATCCAAGACGCGGTCGAAGCCGAGCGCGAGGACGCTACGGCGCGCGGCGTTACGATCTCGGTGAGCTTGTCCGCGGCGCCGATGATTCGAATGATGGACCCGACGCTGGTCGAACGCGCGATCGCCAACCTCCTTCGAAACGCCGTTCAAGCCTCGCCAAACGGCTCGACGGTCAAGGTCATCGCGACCTGCGAAGGCGCTCCGCCTCCAGCGCTCACCGCGCCAAGCAAGGCCGCGATGCGCTGGGCAAAGATCCGCTTCGAAGACGCTGGTCCTGGCGTCGTGACAGAGCTGCGAGATACGCTCTTCGAGCCGTTTGTCACGACTCGACCGGCCACGAGCGGCCGCGCCGGAATCGGGCTCGGGCTCGCCCTCACCCGCGAAGTCGCCCGCGCGCACGGCGGCGACGCGCTTCTGGTCGAGACGCCACCGGGTCAGTCTGGAGCGAGGTTCGAGCTCTGGATTCCCATCGAGGACGCAGCGCGAACGAACGAGAGCGATTGAGCAGGGCATTGGAGGGGGTTGCGCGCCGCGCCGAGAAGCGGCAGGACACCGGCGACGAATTGAACACCAATGAACCGAGGAGATCTGTCCCCGCGCCACCACCGACGGTGCTGCTGGTCGACGACGAGCTCGAGATGCTCACGCTTCTCGCGATGAGGCTCGAGGCCAACGGGTATCGCACCGAACAGGCGATCAACGGCGAGCAGGCGCGCGCGCGCGTCGCTCGTGGCGCCCTCGACGCCGTCGTGCTCGACTTGAGGCTCCCTGACGCGGACGGGCTCCAGCTGTTGAGCGAGTTTCGCCAACGAGCGCCAGACCTGCCGGTGATCATGCTCACGGCTCACGGGACGATCGACACCGCCGTCGACGCGATGCGACGCGGCGCCTTCGGATTTGTCACCAAGCCCTTCAACCACCACGAGCTTCTTCAGCGCGTCCGGCACGCGATCGAAAACGCCTCGCTTCGCCGCGAGGTCGCAGATTTTCGCCGCATCGTCGGCGAAGAGGTCGACGGCTCGATCCTCGGCACCTCGCGCCCCATCGCGACGATCCGCGAACTCATCGCGCGCGTCGCGCCCACGGACGTGACCGTCCTGGTGACGGGCGAGAGCGGGACGGGCAAAGAGCTCGCGGCTCGCTCGATCCATCAGCTTTCGGCGCGCGCGCGCGCGCCGTTCGTCGCGATCAACTGCGGCGCGATCCCGAGCGAGCTGCTCGAGAGCGAGCTGTTCGGACACGTGCGCGGCGCGTTTACTGGCGCCACTCGGGACCGCGACGGGCTGTTCGCCGCAGCGAAGGGCGGCACGCTGTTTCTCGACGAGGTGGGCGACGCTCCGTTGCACGTCCAGGTGAAGCTCCTGCGCGTGCTCCAAGAGCGGCGCTACTTGCCCGTCGGCGCGACGACCGAAAGAGAAGCGGATGTCCGCGTGCTCGCGGCGACCAACAGAGACCTCCGCGCGGACGTCGTGCGCGGGCGGTTTCGCGAGGACCTGTTCTTTCGACTGCACGTCGTTCCGCTCGAGATGCCGCCGCTTCGCGAGCGGCGCGAGGACATCGTGCTGCTGGCAGAGGTGTTTCTCGAGCGGGCGTCGGCGCGACACAAGCTCCCTGTCCCAGCGCTCTCGCCAGACGCCGTCGACTGGCTGCTCCAATGGTCGTGGCCCGGCAACGTGCGCGAGCTCGCGAACTTGATGGAAGCCGCGACCGTCCTCGCGTCGGGCACGGAGCTCCGCGCTCACGCCCTCGCTCGCCTCGCCGGCGCGTCCACCAAGCCCGCGCCGACCGCCACCACGAGCGCCACGTCTGACGAGCGCGACAGCGTGCCCAACCTCAACTCGGGAGAGTCGATCGACCCAGTCCGCGTGCTGACCGATCCGTCGCGTCCGCTTCCCTCGCTCAAAGACGCGCGAGACGCCTTCGAGCGCGCGTACATCGCCGAGGTGCTCCGCCGCGCCAACGGAAACGTGACCGCCGCCGCGCGCGTCGCCGGTCGCAATCGGACAGACTTCTACGACCTGCTCCGTCGACACGGTCTTCGCTGGCGCGAGGGGGGCGGATGAGCGCCGATCGCGCGCTGCTCCTCGCGCTCGATCGCGCTCACGTCTGGCACCCGTACACGCCCGCGCACGATGACTCGCGCCCGCTGCTCGTCGTAGCCCGCGCAGAAGGAGCGCGCTTCTGGGACCACGACGGACGATCGTTCATCGACGCCAACAGCTCGTGGTGGGTCGCGTCGCTCGGACACAGGCACCCGAGGATCCTCGCCGCGCTCGAGCGGCAAGCCGCGCAGCTCGCTCACATCGCCCTCGGCGGGCTCACGCACGAGCCCGCGGTCTTGCTCGCGAAAGAGCTCGTCGAGACGATGCCAGGCCACAGCGACGCTCGTCTGCCGAGCGATCGTCAGCTCTCGCGGGTGTTCTACTCGGACGATGGCTCGACCTCGGTCGAGGTCGCGATCAAGCTCTGCGCGCAGTATTGGGCGCAGTCCACGAGCGCGCGCCGAACGAGGTTCATCGCGCTCTCGGGCGCGTTTCACGGCGAGACCGTCGGCGCGACCAGCGTCGGAGGCATCGACGCGTTTCGTTCGGTGTACGGACCGCTATTGTTCGACGTCGTCCGCGCTCCGTCCCCCGCAGACCCGCGCGGTTGGGAGCGCGCCTTCGAGGCGATCGTCACGGAGCTCCAGAAGTGCCGCGACACGATCGCCGCCGTCATCGTCGAGCCCATCGTTCAGGGCGCTGGCGGCATGCGCATCTACGACCCCGCCTACCTGAGAGCGCTGCGCGAGGCCTGCGACCAAGCGGACACGTTTCTCGTCGCAGACGAAGTGTTCACGGGGCTCGGGCGGACGGGGACGTTCTGGGCGTGCGAGCAGGCCTCGATCGTGCCGGACGTGCTCTGCTCCGCGAAGGCGCTGTCTGGCGCGCTGTTTCCCTTCGCCGCAACGATCTCCAACGAGCGGATCTACGACGGCTTTCGCGGCGGGCGCGACCGAGCCTTTCTCTACGGCCACTCGTACTGCGGCAATCCCCTCGGCTGCGCGGTCGCGCGCGAAGTGCTCGCGGTCTACCGCGACGAAGCCGTGCTCGATCGCGTCCAGGCGATCGCGCCAAGGATTGAAGCGGCCTTTCATGCGATCGCCGCCGAACACCCCAGCCTCTCGCGACCGCGCGCGATCGGCGCGATCGGCGCCATCGACCTGGGCGACCAGGGCTACCTCGACGACCGCGGCTGGCGCGTATACGAGGCAGGTCTCGAGCACGGTCTGTATTTGAGACCGCTCGGCGACACGGTGTACGTCGCGCCGCCGCTCGTCATCGACGATTCGACGCTCGATGCGCTGCTGCACGGCGTTTCGTCGAGTATTCGTGCGGCGCTCTTCGGTTAACTACCCAAACCGGCGTGGATCGTGGTCTAGTCTCAATCTCTGAAGGCACATGCACGACTGGTTGCGCAGCTCACTCGATCAAGTCCCATTGCTGCACGGCGGGGTGCGCTCGGTTGTCGAGCGGTGCGCGACACCGGGCGAGGCCTTCTGGCTCTTCGATTTGCCCGAGCTGGTCGCCTGGGTGGCGCTCGCGCGCGCTGCTGAGCAGCATATCCCGCTCGTGTATGTGCAGTCGCTCACCGACGAGCTCACGCGGATGGCGACGAACGAAGCTCCCGAGTCAGCGGACGCAGTGGAGAAGGCCGCGACGCTGTGGCGCTCGGGCGCAGCGTATTCAGCGCTCGCTTCGCTTTCGGAGCACGCCGACGCGTTCGAGCCCTTCGACGCGCGCCGCGTGGCTCGCGCGCAAGAGCAGATCTTCATGGCCCTGCAGATCGGCGACGCGCTGCAGGGGGTCTTCTTTGCGCCCGTCGAGACAGCGCCGCTCGCGACAGCGCAAAGCGAAGCGCTTCGAGCCACGTTCGAGAGCCTCGTGCGCAACTGGGCTACCAAGCCGATCGATTTCGAGCTGCAGCGCCGCCGCGCCGGGGCCGTCGCCGAACAGACCCGACGGCAGTTTGGCCTTTCGCGCGGCTCGGTGGACGCCGAAGAGACCGACCCGCTCCTTGTGCGCCGATGGACCGACGTCCTCGCGGTCGCAGGGGTGGTCGAGGCGCCGGACCTCGCGGTCGATGAGCTGCTTCCACAGATGGAATCGCCGCGCGATTTGCTGCTCGTTCGCTGCTCGGACTTCGCCGCGCAGAACAGACTGCAGGACATCGCGATCCTCACGGGCGACGTGCACCGAGTGCTGCGCGAGTCGCTCGACGAGGCGTGCGGCGCTGCGAAGTCGACGCTCGAGCGAGTCGCGAGCGGCGAAGGCATCCGAGCGCTCGGCGCTGCGGGTCGGCGCTTCAGCAAGGCGGCCGCCGCGACGTCGCTCCGCGCTTCGCTGGCGCAGGGCGAAGCCGCAGCACGACAGCCGCTCACCGCGTCGCGAGCCCTCTCGCTCGTTCGATGGTCGGCAGACCTCGGAGAGCGCATCGAGACGTGGTTCGAGGCCGAGCAAGACGATCGAGCGATGATGCGCCTACGCAACGTGATTCGAGGCTCGATCGAGCCGCGCGAGACGTTGCGTCCCGAGTCGCCCTGACCCGCGCATCGCGGCGTCGCCGAAGGACGAGGAGCTGCGAGGCATCCGTCAACGGACGAAGCGGCTGCGCCCTTCGCGGTCCCACCACTCGCGGTACTGCTGCTGAGCGCGCTCGCGCTCGCGCCGTGGCAGATTGAAATAGTATCCGACGAAGATGCCCGAGAGCTTCTTCAGCTCTTCGCCCGCCTCGTGGCGAATCGTGGCGTCCTCGTGAACGAGCGCTTCGATGAGCCACTCGATGCGATGGCGCCCCGCAGCGCGCTCCCACCACTCGCGCCAGGCGCGCGCGTCCTCGTGAAAGTCCTGCCTTGCGAGAACGACGAGGGCGCGGTGTGACAGCGATCGCACAGACGGATCGCTGTCGGTGATGCCGCTCAAGAGCGCGGGCGTGGCTTCGCCGTCGCGCATGTCAGCGAGCGCCTGCGCAGCGAGGCGCCGACGCTCAACGGGGACCGAGCTGTCGGTGAGCGTCGAGCGAAGCGTGCGGAGCACTCGTTCGAACTCAGACAGCTTGCGATACGAGCGAAGCGCCTCGAGCGCGATGCGGCGCGTCGAGCTATCGGAGTCGAACAGCCGCGCGCCGAGCTTGGGAAGGGCGCCGGGAAACACGACTTCGCCCAAGCAAAGCGTCGCGTAGTAGCGCTGCTCGGGGTCGACCGACTCGAGCAGGTCGCTGAGCGCTGGCGCGGCTGCGTGCCGAAACATCACGACCAGACGAAGCAGCGGTCCTACCTCTGCAGCGCGCGGGACGCGCGATCGAGGCTCGGACCGATCGTGATACGTGGGGCCCGGAAAGTACCGAAAGATGGCGTCGAGCGAGCGCTGTCCCAGCGCGACGAGCTGCTCTGCCGCCGCATCGTCGAGCGCGCCGGTCCGAACGACCTCGGCGACGAGCTTGAGCGCGTTGACCTCATCCGCCCCCGTGTCTCGCGGGGGCGGCGGCATCGAGCCTCCCGCTGCAGGGAGCGGTCCGATCACGTCTACCGAAACAGGAACGCGCCCGCCGTGCACAAACCGCCCGCTCACCTCGGGGCCGCGCGAGAGGCGACGAACGCCCTCGCTGTCTGTCGAAAACGGCACCTCAGCCTGGTCGTCCAGCGGGGCTGTCGCGCCGTTGGACGTCCCTTCGGTGTCGCTCGTCGGCGCAGCGGTCACCGGAGCAGTCGTGACTGGCTCAGCAGGAGCAGCCGCGACTGGCTCAGCAGGTCCAACGGCGACCGCCCCGATTGGCGCGACCGGCTCGGCGACGCTCGGGCTGACTTCGGGAGCGACGATCTCGACGGGGTCGACCGCCGTCGAAGGCGCTGGTGTGTTCGCGACCGGCGCGGCGTCGCTCGATGCGACGGGCTCACGCGGGACGGCGGCATCGGGCGTCGCGGCCGGCGACGGTGCAACGGTCTCTGGGTCTGGTCTCGCCGCGAGCGCCCGAAGCGACTGCACGCCGCGCTGCTCAGCGACGCGGCGAGCGATCGCGCCCACGGTGACGCGGCTCGCGTCGAGCGCGGGTCCTCCCTTGCGCGCCTTGCGCTCGCGGATGATGCGCTCGAACGCGTTGGCCGCGTGGCCGCAGAGCGCCACGACCTCGTCGAGCGCCGCGAGATCGAGCGGCTCAGGGCCATGATCGGCCCACACAATCAAGACGACTCGACCGCCGATGTGGATCGGAACGAGCGCCACTCCGCGCGCGCCTTCGCGGCCGAGGTCACCGCGGACAACGGCGTCAGCGCCGTGATCCATGAGCGCTCCGACGACGGGCGCGCCGCGCTCGCGCGCGGTTCGAAAGGAGCTCGGGCTGTCGAGCGCGACAGCGATTCGACGCACCATCGTCGCGGGCAACCCGTCCCCTCGCGCGTCGAGCCCTTCGGCGACGTCTCCCTGCACGACGAACAACGCGACGTATCGCAGTCGCTCGACCGCGAAATCCAGGACGAGCGCCAGGATGCGATCACGGTCTTGCGCGGCGTCGATCTGGCGCAGCACGTCCTCACGGGTGGTGCGCGGCTCCTCGGGAGAATCTGCGCCCGACCGCTCGTCGCTCCCGTCGCTGTCCACAGAATCGTCGTCTTCGATCGCCGCCGAGAGCGCAGAGAGCGCGGACATCACGGCGGTCTTCACCTTCACGGCGCCCGCAGATCGAGCGGGCGCGGTTGGCAAATCGACCGTTGCCGCGGGCTGCGCGACGATCTCGCTCGCCGAGGCGCCAGACGAAAGCTTGTCGGCGAGCCTCCTCAGCCTGGGAGACAGCTCGCTTCCGTAGTGTCGGGCCAACGCCCAGGAGAGGCGAAAGCCGAGCGTCGCTCGAAGCGAGAGCGGCAATCCCGCGGCGCGCTCGAGCGCGGCGCGCGCAGATTCGTTGGGCGGATCGACGGCGGCGACGACGAGCACGCCATCCTCGACGCGAAGCGGAAGCACCCTGTGGGACTCACAGTGAAGACGGTCGAGCCTCGCGAGCGCGGCCGCGTCGGCGCGGGCCAGCTCGTCACGCGATGCGGGCGCGAGGTCGACGAGCTTGGCGCGAAAACGGGTCAACGCCTCCTCGGACAGCGCTTGCGCTTCGAGCAGGTTCGTCTCGAGGTCTCCGCCGTTGAGCACTTGACGCTGAATCGCTTCGTCGAGCTTTTGCGGAGCAACCGCATGCTCCCTCGCGAGCAGGGCCGACAGCGTGGTCATTGGCAGCGTTGCTGTTGATACCGCGTTCGGACTTGCGAGGGGAAGAGTACGCACCGCGCGACGGACATTTCACGGCCCGTCAGCGACGCCTCGGGCGCGAACCATCTGGCTCCAGGTGACGAAATCACCGCGTTGGTGCGACACGCGGCGAATCGAGCGGTCCATTCGCGGGCTAGGGACACCCCCCATTGCCCGTGCGGTTGGCGCAGTGGAGTCTGTCCCCGGCGGCCCGGCCGACGCACGTCCGCAGAACGGCGCCCCCCGCGATCGTCCCGGCGCACGCCGCTCGCCCGACCGGTTCGTCACGTCGATCGGTCGAGCGCCCCTCGAGGTCCCTTCAACCGCGGCGCTTCAGGTCACCCAGAATCGCCGACGCAATGGCGCAAAACGCCGCTCCTGCGTGCTCTGTGCGCAAGATCCGCGGACCGAGCGTGATGCTCGAGAACCCAGCGCGGTGGGCGAGCGCGCGCTCGTCGTCGGCGAGCCCGCCTTCGGGACCGACGAGAAGCGCGACGGGCCCCTCGCTCGCGCCGCTCGCCGCGAGCCACTCCGCAGCGGAGGCGCCTCCTGTCTCGTCGGCGACACAACGAAGCGAAGCCACAGTCGCCGCTCGCTGCACCGCCTCGCCCAACGTCAACACCGGTAGAACCTGGAGCAGGTCAGCGCGGCCGCACTGTTCGCTCGCGCTCGCGCTGATCGCCGAAAGGTGAGCACGCTGCGCTTCGGCGCGGTGCGTATCGAGCTTCGCCACCGAGCGCTCGCACTGAACGGGCCAGACCGCGGCGGCTCCGAGCTCTGCGCATGCTCGAACGACTCGCTCGAGCTTGTCGCCTTTGGCGAGCGCTTGCAGGACATGCACCCGCGCGCTGTCCGCGACGACGCCGCTTCGTGGTTCGCCCTCGAGCCGGAGGCGAACGACGATCGCCTTACGCTCTTGTCTCACTTCGACGATCGTCGCGTCACGCTCGCAGCCATCGCCGTCGAACACGACGAGCGCGTCCCCGCGTCGCGCCCGCAGCACGCGCGCGACGTGATGGGACGCCGCGGCGTCGAGAGAGAGATCCTCTCGATCGAGCGGGGCGCGTTCGGCGAGGACTCGGACGGGCGCGGCCATCGATCAGCTCCCGGATCGCTCAGCGCCGAACGAGCTCGGGCGCGACCCAGTCGCCTTCTTGCTCGCAGCGGTCCAGCGAGAGACCCAACGGCTCGTACGCCGCGACGACCGCTGCCCGCTGCGTCTCGAGCACGCCCGAGAGCACGAGCACGCCTCCCTCGGACACGAGCGCGGCGATCGGCGCGGCGAGCGGGATCAGCACAGAGGCCTCGATGTTGGCGAGCACGAGCGTCGAGCGCTCGAAAAGCACGTCCGTCGAGCCCACGCGCGCGTCGATACGCGACGTCAGCCCGAGGTGCTCTGCGTTTTCGCGGGTGACCTCGATGCTCAGCGCGTCGATGTCGCACAGCACGCAGCGCTCAGCTCCGAGCAAGAGCGCGGCGAACGCCAGGATCCCAGAGCCGCAGCCGACGTCGAGCACCAGGGACTCGTGACGAGCGCGGAGCCGGCGCTCGAGCGCTGCCGTCGCCAGCGCCGTGGAAGCATGTTGACCCGTGCCGAACGCGCGCCCTGGATCGAGCCGCATGACGACGTCCGCGGGCTGCGCGGCGTACTCGAGCCACGACGGCACGACCACGATTCGTTCGCCGAGCCGCATCGGGCGCCAGTGCGCCTTCCACGCGTCCGCCCAGTCGTCACCTTCGATCCACTCGAGCCGAGCCGAGCCTGCGAACATGGCCATCGCTTCTTCGGCGCTGGCTTCGTCTTCGAAGCTCGCGACGAGCGTGACGCCCTGCGGGCCACCCTTGACCAGCGTGCTGGCATCACGTTGCTCGATCCCTGTCGCGCCGAGCAGAAGGAGCCTGCCGTTGACGGCGTCAGCGTCGTCTGGTGCGCACTCGACATGAACCTGCGGAAAACGCAGGATCGCCGCTTCTTTCGCGGCCACGGCAGCGTCGTCGGACATGCTCGGTCAGTTGCCCACGACGGTGATGTTGAGCGTCGCCGGTTGGCTTCCTTGCGAGGCCACGACCCCGACGACGATGCCCGTCACCGCGCCGGCGACGAGGACGCTGCCTCCGACCCAAACCCACCACGGAATGCCGCCGGGCTCGGGCACGGCGATTCGCAACGGCGCGAACGCGTCACCGCGCGCATGCACCGGAATGCCCGTCGCGTCGACGGCCTCGAAGTAGTACTCGACGAGCGGAGGCCGCACCGTTTCGCCTGGCAAAGTGACGGCGAACGCGCCGCCGCCCTGCCCGCGCGCGTCGACGCGTCGAAAGATCCCGCTGTTGTTGTGGCGATACGCGAGCACCAGTCGCGCCACACGGCTGCCGGGGTCGACGACGGTCGCCGTCAACGCAACCGCGCGCCCTCGTTGCTGCTGCGGCGGCGATCGGTGTTCGATGCGCACTTCCGATGGCGGCGCGACGGGGCTCGCCTGTGTGCCGTTGGTGTTGGTGGTCGGCTGCGCCGTCGCGACGCCCGGACGACCTTCGGCCTCCCAGCGCTCTCGAACCCGCGAGAAAAACTGCTGCACGCGGGGAGAGACGTCTTGCGACACCTGGCGCGCCGGATCCCTCGCGAGCACGAGGCGCCAGGCGCCTTCGGCCTCGTCGTTTCGCTGCAGCGCCTGATACGAATACGCGAGCAGCTCATAGATGCGCAGCTCGTCCGGCCTGCTGTTTCCCGCGCGGATAATCGCCGCAGACAACGTCTGCACGGCCTCTTCGTAATGCAGCTCGTCGTACTGGCGTTGCCCGAGCTGGAGCAGGCTTCGTTGCCCCGACTGTGCGAAGGCGGGAGAGACGATGACCGTGGAAGAGAGAGCCACGGCGAGGGACAAACCGAGGAGTGCGGGTCGCATGGACCTCCCGATCGTACACCCATCGCACCCGCAAGGCCGAACGAACAAACGCCCGGAACAACCTGTTTGCCTGCCGATCGGGAGGGTCCCCCGAGCGCGCGCGGGTCGAGAGCGACAACGTGTTTTGCGGATGGCCCGTGTTGCGCGATAGTTCGTGGGTGAATCGATCATCGCTTTGGGTAGCCGTGGCGCTCGCGCTGTGCGGGCTCGGCGCGCCGAAGGCCGCGCAGGCTCAGACTTCCCCGCGCGACGCACGAGAAATTGGGCGCCTCTTGCGGGAGGGAGCGGCGGCGTTCGAGACCAACGACGACGCGACCGCGCTCTCGCTCTTTCAGCAGGCGTACCGACTCTCCGAGGAGCCGACGATCCTGGTCAACATCGGTCGCGTGTTCGCGAGGATGCGGCGCCACGACGACGCGATCGCGACGTTTCAGCGGTACATCGACCGCGCGCCGCAGGCTCCCGAGCGGGCCGCGATCGAGCGGCTGCTCCGCGAGCAACAGACGCTTCGTGACGCAGCGGCAAACGCCGCGCGAACCGCGAACGAGCAGACCCAGCGCGAACGAGCCGACCGCGAACGGGCCGCGCGCGAGCAGGCAGCGCGCGAGCAGGCAGAACGTGACCGCGCCGCCCGCGAGGCTCGCAGACCGGGCGCCGGTCCATGGGTGCTGCTCGGGGTCGGCGGGGCGGTCGCCGCGAGCTCGCTCATCCCGTTCTTCGCGGTGCGCGAGCCGCAGCTCGGGGCGCTTCGAGCAGAGCACAACATGCGATGCACCAGCGTCGGGGGAGGATGGGAGTGCGTCGACCCGAACGGGCAGCTCGCTGCCAACTACAACGGCGCGGTGACCGGGACGATCGCTTTCGGCGCGCTGCTCGGCACCGGGCTCGCAGCGGCGACCGCCGGCGCGATCTGGGCTGCCGTAGGCGCCGCGCGCGCCGAGCCGCGCGTTTCCGTCAGCGTCGATCCACGAGGCTCTGTCGTGATCGCTGGCCGCTTCGGAGGGGATCGATGAGCTACTCACGCACTGCGCTCGGCGCCCTGTTGATTTCGTGTGCTGGATGCATCGACCGGTACGTCTTTCTCGACGCGCATCGCGACGCGAGCAGCGAGCTCAGCCAAGACGGCGCGGACGGCGCAGTTGTCACAGACGTAAACGACGCGATGCCCCCCGATGTGCCCGACGTCGTGGTGCCCGTGTGCACGGGCAACCCGATCACTCAGCTGCGCGCGTTCGACGGGACGACGTGCGCGATCCGCCGCAACGGGCAGCTCTTCTGCTGGGGAGTTCGGTCGCGCGCGATGAACTCGTCGGCAGATCCCAGCACGCCGCTCCTCGTGGCGACAGACGTCACCAGCGTGGTCTCCGGCGGCGGCGTCGGCATTGGATTCCAGCTCTGCTTCATTCGCAACAGAACCGTTTTTTGTGCCGGCACGAACACCGACGGTCAGGTCGGGCGCCCGCCGGGCCCCGGAGTCGTTCCGATCGACATGCCAAACGAGCTCCCGCTTGCTGGTGTGGAGCAGATCTCCGCGAGCAATCTGCACGTCTGCGCGCTGCTTCCTCGCGGCACGGACGGTCAAACCTCGGTCGCATGCTGGGGCAACGCAGGGGACAATCGAACAAACAACGCCGGCGCGATACAGCCAACGTGGGGCACTCCGAACGTGTTCCCCGTAACTCGGATGTTGTCAGGCGTCACCGTCCGATCGATTCACAGCGCTGGCAAGACCAACTACGCCGTGGTCGACACGGGCTCCGGGATGTCGCTCGTGGGGTGGGGACGCAACGAGTTCGGGACGTTTCCGGATGCTCTTGCGGACCTCGTTACACCCTCGACAAACCTGCCGAGCACGAGCAGCACGAGCATGCTCACGGGACTGTTCGTGTCGCCTCGCCTCGTGTGCCAGACGAGCGCATTGCTGCCGTCGTCCCTCGAATGCATCGGCGCGACGGACTCGGGCGTGCTCGGTCAATCGCCCGGGGTCACGACCACATGGCGCGTTCCGGGGTCGCCGCCGCCGATCGCTGTGATGGCCCGGCAGCCGCTCGTCGCCGTCGGAAGCAACGAGAACGCCCCAGCGTCTGGCTTCGCGTGCGTCGTTCGCGACGATGCGCGCAACCGCGTCGCGTGCATCGGATCGAATGGCTTCGCGCAGCTCGGCGCGTCGACCGAGATGATGAGCGCCTCGTGGCGCGACGTCGTCTCCGCCGGACCCGTCGGCGACGGAAGCGACATCACTCACATCACCGCGGGCGCCGCTCACGGCTGCGTACGAACCACGCTGGACGGCGTGTTTTGCTGGGGCCGCGCGGGCTGCGGTGAACGCGGCGACATGCTCGGAACGACGAGCTGCACGCCCGTTCCCTCCGGCGCACCGTCGGAGCCGCTTCGCGTTCCCAACCGCGTCGTGATCCCCTGCAGCTGAGCCGATCAGCGCTCGAGGCGAATCTGTTCGCCCGGATTGTCCGCGGGCTGCGCAGCGCCGGTTTGGTTGGACGGTCGTCGATTCGCGTTCGTCCGCGGGCGACGCGTCGGGGACGCGGGTTCTGCCGCTGCCTCTGCGGTCAGCGCCGCGACGCGAATCACGCGCTCGGCGGTGGGCGCCTGCTCGAACACGTACGTCGCAAACCCCGGATGCTGCACCTCGAACCGACGCGCAGCGCCCTCGCTGTTCATCTCGATGCTCAGCGGCGTGACGCCCAACACCAACCCCGCTTCGCGCACCGAAGCGCCGGCCGGCGTCGACTCGATGCGAAGCACTCCGCGCGACGCGGGCGCGACAGAACCGCGGTCGGTCGACGATGGACGCTCCGGAGCTCTGCTCGTCTCTGACTGCTGGTTGGCCGCCCCGCGCGACCCGTTTCCGCGCAGGCCGATCGCCGCACCGCCAACACCAACGACGAGCAACGCAAGACCACCCGCGATCAACGGGACCGGCGCGCGCTTCTTCTCAGGTACTCCTGTGGTGCTGGTCGCGGTGATCGTCGCGCCTGCGATCGTGCCGCTCTGCTCGTTGGGCGACGGTGCGACGAGCGCTGGCGTCGACGGCCCCGGAGCATCGAACCGCATCGCGCCTGACTGACTGCGGCTCGCGACGGTGACGTCCTCGCGAAACGCAGGCAGCGTCGCGATCCCGCGCAGCGCGTTGAGCACCGCATCGGCGTCGGCGTAGCGGGCGTCCGGGCTCTTCTCGAGCAGGCGTCGCACGAGGGACTCGAGCGGCGGCGCGATGTCGATCGCGGGGTTCACGTCGCGCATCGCGGGCACGGGCGTGCTCACGTGTTTGACGAGCACTTCCATCGGCGCTTTGCCGTCGAACGGCGTCCTTCCGACGAGGCACTGATAGAGGATGATCCCCAACGCATACAGGTCGCAGCGATGGTCGACCGGCGCCGCAGACACCTGCTCGGGCGCCATGTAGCGCGGCGACCCCAAGAACGTGCCCTCTTGCGTGATGTCTTCGCGCAGCTCGCCTTCGAGCTGTTTGACCAGCCCGAAATCCAGGATCTTGACCCCAGGGCTGCCCTCGTCGCCGGCGACGAGCATGACGTTCGCGGGCTTGAGGTCTCGATGAACGAGCCCAGCCTTGTGCGCGGCGCGAAGGCCACGAGCGATCTCGATCCCCACCGAGATGGCCTCCGAAGCCTTCATCGGCGTCGGGCCGCGCTGCAGTCGTTGGTGCAGCGTCTGCCCTTCGAGCAGCTCCATCACCAGATAGAACTGCGGTCCCTCCGCGGTATCCACGCGACCGTAGTCGTGCACCGTGATCACGTTGGCGTGCGACAGCTTCGCGCTGAGCGACGCCTCGAGAAAGAACCGCCGCTCGACCGCCGGGTCCGCGTCGCGATGATTGGGCGAGGCGTCGAGCACCTTCACAGCGACTGACCGGTTCAGCGCGACCTGCTCTGCGCGGTACACCTTGCCCATGCCGCCCGCGCCGAGACGCGAAACGAGCCGGTATTTTCCATCGAGAACCTGGCCAATGAGCGGATCGTCTGCGTTCGCTGCGGACACGATGCCGTCATTGTAGCCCGCATTTCGTCTGGAAACCAAAGCCCCGGGACGGCCATCGCGCGACAAGCCCACGCACGTACGACAGAAGCCCAGCTTTCTGCGTATCAGTCTGGTAGTGTCATACTCAGTCAGGCCGTGGCCAAGGCACGAGACAGCTTCGAACTCGCCGCAGATAGTTCGGACTACCTGCGCCTCGCGATGGCGGCAGAGGATCCGCGCCGCGCCGCTGCGCTGGCGCGCCAAGGCCTCGAGCGCGCGGAGGAAGCCACCTCTCGCGGAGAGGAGGACGACCCCGAGTCGCGGCTGCTCTTGTTGCGCGAGCTGTTCAAGGCCCAGCTGCGCGCGAACAGACCGCGATCCGCGCACGCGATCGCAAAGAAGATGACGCGGGTCGGAGCGCTCGCAGAAGTGGCCAACGCCGACCTCGGCCGCGCGTGCAGCGCGCTCGGTTGGTTCGAGCACGCCGCGCGCGCCTACCGGCTGGCGGCGCGGTTCGCGCCGGCCAACCGACGAGCGACGCACTGGGCGGCGAGCGCGATGGCGCTGTTTCATGGGGGCCACTCCGATGAGTCGCTGGCCGCGCTCGAGCGCGCGCTTCGTTGGTCGACGCAGACGCGACCGCTGCATCGCGCGCAGGTCGCGCTCGTCGAGCTCACCCGAGGCGTCGCGGTGCCCGACCTCGCGGCGATCATCGCGGACCTCGACGCCTCGCGCGCCGCCGAGGGCTACGGCCGCTATGTGCTCGGCTCCATCGCGATGCTCCAGGGAGACCGCGCTCGGGGCGAGTCGTTGCTCAAGGAGTTTATCGCCCGCAACGCGAGCGACCCCATGCGAGCCGCGACGCTCGCCGGCGAGCTCAGCCGAGCGCGCAGCGCCCTTCGCGGTCAGACTCAACGTGACGGCTGATCGATGAGCCCTTTCTGCGTGAGTTCGATCGCGTCGGGGTGCGCGCCCCCCGAGCATGGCTGGACACGGCGCGCGGCGGAGCTCGTTCGCTCATGACCGCGAGCGACCTTCCGCTCTGGTTCGTCCTCGTGTTTTCGTTTGTGTTCGGCGCGGCGTGGGGCTCGTTCGCAAACGTGGTGGTCTACCGATGGCCGCTCGGGATGAGCGTCGTCTCGCCGCCGTCGCGCTGCCCGCAGTGCGAGACGAACATTCGAGCGTTCGACAACGTGCCGATCTTCGCGTGGCTGTGGCTCCGCGGCCGATGCCGAAGCTGCCGCGCGCCGATCTCGCCGCGGTACGCGGTCGTCGAGCTCGTCTTCGCGCTGCTCTCGACGGCGCTCGCCTATCGCTTGTTCGTGCTGGACGCCGCGGCGCTGCCGGCGTGGACCGCGCTCGTTCACTACTTGGTGCGGTTCTCGGTGATCTTCGCGCTGCTCGTCGTCGCGCTGATCGACCTCGATCGCACCGAGGTGCCCGACTTCGTGCTGCTCTTCGCGGTCGCGCCGGTCGTGTGCTCGCTGTGGCTCGCGCCGATCGCGCCGTCGGTCGACGCCCTCTCCGCCGTCGCTGGCGCGGGCCTGGGATACTTCGGCCTGCGCTTGCTCTTCATCGACGGCCTCAAGCTCGTAATCGGCCGCGCAGGAATGGGGCTCGGCGACGCGCATCTGCTCGTCGTCGTCGGCGCGATGCTCGGCCCGGCGGGAGTGCTCTTCTCGCTCGGCGCAGGCGCGGTTCAGGGAGTCATCGCGGCGGCGATCGCGGCGGCCCTCGGTCGACGCATCGGAGCCGATGATGTCGACGACGTCGAAGACATCGATGATGAAGCCGACGATGAATCCGACGACGCAGCGGACGACGCCGAGCGCGTCCGAAGCGAAGCCAGCGAAGGGAGCGAAGGCCCAGCAGACGAAGCCCACGCGAGCGACGCGACTGCGCCGAGCGACGCTGCGCCATCCGGTCAATCCGCACGAGCGCCGATGAAGCTACCGTTTGCTCCGTTTCTCGGGCTCGCCGCCGTCGAGTACTTGCTCTTCGCGGACGTGCTGGTCTCTCGATGGCTCGCGTACTGACCGTCGTCAGCCATCGCCCCGCCAACGAGCCGGCGCATGGCACCAGCACCATAGTCGGCGCGGTCATGCGTAGAAAATCAATACTTTTCAAATATTTGTCTTCGGGTGATTTTTTTCCCTGAATTGCTTTCGGACCTCGTTATTCTTTGTTACAAAGAAGAGATGCACGGCACAGATCGGTTTCGGGCATTGGATTCAAAGAAGCGCGCGGTCGTCATCGACGCCGCGTCCAACGAGTTCGCGTCGTTCGGCTACCTCGCCGCGAGCACCAACCGCATCGCGTCGAGCGCGAGCATTTCGAAGGGAGCGCTGTTCAGCTACTTCCCCACGAAAGAGATGCTCTTCGCGGGCGTGGTCGGCACCCTCTTCGATGAGATCACCGCCGCCGACGCGAAGTACCTCGAAGCGCCTTCGGGCTCGATCGAAGAGCAGCTCGACGCGCTCGCGATGCGGTTGTTCGCGCTCGACGCGCGATGGCCAAAGCTCCTCGTCCTCGAGCACGAGCTGCGTTTTCACGGCGCGCACGTGCCCGAGTGCAAAGAGCACCTCTCGCGTTTTCGCACGTTGATCGACGCGCACGTCGAGCACGCTGTCGCAGGATCGACAGGATCTTCCGCGGCCATCGCGCGCGAGCTGGCGCTGGCCGTCTTCGACCGACTCAGGACTCACTTCGTCCTTCGCGCCGCGGATGTCGGCAGCGAGCCGCAGTTTCGCGCGCTGGCGCAGCCGCTTATCAGCGCCCTCGCGCGGTCGGTCTCGCGCTGATCGCGCCCGCCGCTCCAACCTTGCCGCGTCGGGGCCCTTGAGATCGCGGCGATGTTGGGGTACCTCTCCGCCCCCTCCACCGGGCCCTTCGAGGGCGTCGGTTGTCCAACCCTACGATTCCAGCCGTCTCGGTTGCGCTCGATTGAAGCGAACATCCCAGACGGCGCACACCTCGAGAGCGTTTCGATGAGCCACCTCGCCAAGAATCTCGCGTCGTCCAACAGCAAGCTCGCGTCCGTTTTGAACGAGTCGAAGATCGACCCGATCCGACTGCTCTCTGCGTCGCACGATATCGAGTCGCTGCGCGCCGAGGATCGCGACATCAAGCGCGCGAAGTCCAACGCCGCTGGCAAGGATGACGAGGCCGCCAAGGCCGCCCGCAGCAAGAAGCCCCGCACCGGTCGCCCCGTCACCGCGCGGCTCGTCACCGACGTGCTCGCCGGCAAGGCCGTCTCGGGCCCGGCGAAGAACCGCATTCTCCGCGCGGTCAACGCCGTTCGCGCGCAGAAGAAGCTCGCGGCCGTCGAGCTCAAGCAGCTGTTCTAAGCGGTTCCGTTGGGCAACGCGTCGCGATTTCTGATCTGGCCAAACGCCGGTCCCCAAATGTACCGTTCGGGCCCATGAGCGACGAAAAGTCTGTGAGCGAAGCGCGTCGACGCTTCCTGTTTCGCGCGACAGCTGCCGCAGCGGCGGCTGGTGCGTTGTTTCCCGCTTGCGGGATGCCCATGCCTGGGACCGACGCTGGCGCCGACAGCGGCACCGGTGGCGACACCGGCACCGGCGGCGGCGAGTTCGTAACGAACGTGATGGCCAGCTCCATCGCGATGGGCTCGGTCCAGCTCGTCATGCAATTGCGCGGCGACCCCATCGTCGTCGGCCGCGACGCCGGCGGCTATTACGCGATGACTGGAGTGTGTACGCACAACGGATGTCCCGTCGCCCCAGGCGCGATGATGATCGGCTGTACGTGCAACCACGGAGCTACGTACTCGCTCACCGGCGATCGGCTCACGATGGCGACGACCGGCGGGCCCGACATGCGCCTTCCGTTGCAGCACTTCCGCATGGAGATCCGTGGCGGCGTGATCGTGGTCTTCCTCAACGCGATGGTCCCGAACACCACGCGCGTGATGGCGTGATCCAGCGCGGCGGGCGCCTGTCGCGAAGGCGATGACCGCTCCCACGATGGACGCCTGGCGCAAGCGCTTCACGCGGAGGGTCGTGAGCGCGACGCTCCTGTCGCAGCTGCCGTTGCTCACGACGAGCGCAATCCTCGCGAAGCTCGCTGGCGCCAGCCCGAGCTTCGCGACAATCATCGCGCTCGTTGCGCTCGTCACGCTCAACACGCCGCTCTACCTGCGGCTCGCCGAGTGGCGCGACCACGAGCGACGCTCGCTCGCTCGCGTGTGGCTGCTCGAGCTGCCGTACTTCGCGTACTTCGCCGGCTCGGTCTTCTTCGCGCTGGCCTTCGCGCCCGTCGCGCTCCTCGCCGCCCTCGTCGGCGGCGGCGCGGCCACGACGTACGCGATGAAAGCGCTCTTGATTGTGTGTGCTCTCGTGGGGCTCTACTCGGTGTTCATCCGACGGCTGTGGGCTCCCGTCGCGTCGGTGGTCGTCGAGGTTCGCGGCCTCGACCCCGCGCTCGAGGGCTTCACCATCGCGCAGCTAAGCGACGTCCACTGCGGGCCGTACATGCCGCGGTGGTACCTGCGCAGGCTCGCGCGAAGAGCCTCGTCGATCGGCGCTGACCTGTGCGTGCTCACCGGCGACATGATCACCGAGGGAGAAGGCTACGTCGACGACGTCGCAGAGCTCGTGCGTCACTTGAAAGCCCCGCGCGGCGTCCTCGCGATCCTGGGCAACCACGATTACTTCGGCACCGTCGACGGCGCTCGACTCGCGCTCGAGCGCGGCGGAGCTCGCGTCCTTCGCAACCAGGGCGCCGAAATCTCGCGGGCAGAGGGCGGCGCGGCGCTCTACGTCGCCGGGATCGACGACAACTGGACCGGTCGCGATGACGTCGCCGCAGCGCTCGCCGAAAGGCCCGCGGGCGCCTCGTGCGTCCTGCTCGCGCACGACCCTTCGCTCTTCGACGCGATCGCTTCGCGTGGGGACGTCGACCTCGTGCTCTCGGGCCACACCCACGCGGGTCAAGTCGGGGTTCCGTTTGTGACCCATCGATTCAACCTCGGGCGCATCAAGTTCTCGCGGAGCATCGGCCTGTCTCGGTCACGCGACGGTCGCTGCGCGCTCTTCGTCCACCCCGGCAACGGAACCTCCGGTCCGCCGGTTCGCTTCGGCGTCGCGCCTGCCATCGCGAAGATCACCCTCGTCCGCGCACGCTCGCCGCAGGGCACGACGCCATGAGCGGCGCCCTGCTGGTCGCAGGATGCCTGCTCATTGGTTGGGCGCTCCGCCGAAGAGGGCGCCTCGACGACGCGGGAGCCAACGCGCTCGCGCGACTGGTGGTCGACGCGGCGCTCCCGTGCCTGACCTTTCGCGGCGTTCGCGCCCTGAGAGCGGGGGACGCGAGCGCGGTGTGGGTCCCGGTGGCCGCGGCGTGGATCGCGTTCGTCGCCGCGCTCGCCCTCTTGTGGATCGCGTCGCGCGCGCTCAAATGGGACCGCTCGACGACCGGCGCTGTGCTCGTCACAGCGACCGTGGGAAACACCGCGTTCGTCGGCTTGCCGCTCATCGAAGGGCTCTTCGGCCGCGACGCGTTGGCGACCGCCACGCTCGTCGATCAGGCCGGATCGTTCGTGATCGTCTCGACCGCAACCGTGATGATCGCCGAGCGCTTCTCCGTGCAATCTGCGAGCGCCTCGGTCGCCTCGCGGATCAAGAAGCTGCTGCTGTTTCCGCCGGTCGTCGGCTCGCTCCTCGGCCTCGTCACGCGCGGGGTGACCATTCCCCCGTCGCTCGACGCGATCACCGAGCGGCTCGCGTCGCTGGTGGTCCCTCTGGCGCTCGTGTCCGTCGGCGTGCGGCTCTCGTTCGACCGCGGCGCGCTTCGACGCGACGGGGCTCCGCTCGCCGTCGCGCTCTTGGTCAAGCTCGTGCTGTCACCGGCGATCGCGCTCGCCGCTGCCCTCGCGCTCGGTTTGCGCGGGCAAGCGCTGGCGATCACGATCGCGCAGTGCGCGATGGCGCCGATGGTCACCGCCGGCCTCGTCGCGACCGACCACGACCTGCGCCCCGAGCTCGCCTCGTCGCTCGTGGCGGTGGGCGTGTTCGGGTCGCTGGTCACCGTTCCTGCGTGGAGAGCGGCCCTCGCGTTGGCGGGGCTGTGATATCCCATCGCGCAACTGCATCGTGCGAACGCGAACCCTCGGCCGAACGGCCATCGAAGTGAGCGAGATTGGCCTCGGCTGCTGGGGGCTATCGGGCGAAGGGTACGGCGAGGTCTCCCGCGAAGAGGCGCGCGCCACGATCGACGCCGCGCTCGACGAGGGCTGCACGGTCCTCGAGCTGGCGCATTGCTACGGCGACAAAGGCCGCGAGGTCGACACGATCATCGGCGAGGCGCTCGAGGGTCGCGATCGATCCAAGATCCGAATCGTGCTGCGAATCGGGGTCGATCGTGAGGCGTCCCCCCCTCGCAAGCGCTTCGACCGGGGCTCGCTCATGCGCATGCTCGAGTCGTCGCTGTCGCGACTGCGAACGAACTACGTCGACGTCCTGCTGCTCCACAATCCGCTCGTCAGCACGCTCGAGCGGTCCTTTGATCCGCTCGACGCCCTCGCGTCCTTTCGCGAGCGCGGGATGGCCACGGCCATGGGCGTGAGCGCAGGCAGCTTCGACGTCGCGTCCGTCGCGCTCAAACAGAGCATCGACGTGATCGAGCTGCCCTACAACGTTCTTGCGCCGCGGCTCTTGCACGCGCTGTTGCCCGAAATCACGCGATCGCAGGTCGGCATCATCGTCCGCTCGCCGCTCGCGTACGGACTGCTCGCGGACGGCTTCGAGGTCGAGCGCCAGTTCGCGCCCGGCGACCATCGGATCGAACGATGGTCCCCAGAGGACATCGGCCGACGTATGCGCCAGCGCGAGGTGCTGCGCCCGTTCGTCAAGGACTCGGTCCTGTCGTTGCGCGAGGCGGCGATTCGCTACGTGCTCGCCAACCACATGGTCGGCTGCACCGTCGTGGGCGCGCGCACGCCCGATATGGCGCGGCAGAACGCGCACGCGGCGGACGAGCTCCCGTACCTCGATCCCGCGGTCTTCTCGACGCTGGCGCAGCGGCTCGAGGAAGAGGGAATCTCCAGCTGACGCACCGCGCGCCCGGAGCTCTCACGCACAAGGCGCGCCACTTTTTTGCGTGTCGAGCGTCCCATAGGCTAAGGGCCGAAGGGTCATGGGACGACCCCGTATCGGCGCGCAGTTTGGTCGGCAGTTTCGCCCCGACGGTCACTTCGATCGTTCGGCCGCGCACAAGCCCATCCTCGTGCTCGAGGGGGTCGTGAAGGTCTTTCGCGCAGACGCCCCCGTGCTCCGTCGAGTCGATCTCACCATCGAGCGCGGCGAGTTCGTGTTCGTGACGGGCCCGTCCGGCGCAGGAAAGAGCACGCTGCTCAAGCTCGTCTACCGCGCCGAGACCGTCGACGAAGGGCGGATCCTGTTTTGCGGGCGCGACATCGCGCGGCTCACGGACGAGAGCGTTCCCTTCTTGCGCCGCAACATCGGCGTGGTGTTTCAGGACTTCAAGCTCGTCCCGTACTGGAGCGTGTTCGAGAACGTGGCCGTCGCCCTCGAGGTCGCCGGGATGCCCTCGCGCATCATTCGTTCGCGCGTCGCGATGGCGCTCGAGCGCGTGGGCCTCGCAGGCCGCGGCGACGACCTCGCGTCGGTGCTCTCGGGCGGCGAGCAGCAGCGCGTCGCCGTGGCGCGAGCCATCGTCAACGAGCCCGCCATCGTCCTGGCCGACGAGCCCACAGGCAACCTCGATCCTGTGCTCGCCCTCGACATCCTCGGCCTCTTCGAAGAGGTCCACGAGTCGGGCACGACCGTCGTTTTCGCGACCCATGACCGCAGCTTGCTCGAGCAAGCGCCGCAGCACCGTCTGATCGTGATCGACGACGGTCGAACGATCGAAGCACGCCAGGGCCTTCGCGCCGTCGGCGGCGCGCTCGACGCCCAACGCCAACACCGCGACGCGGACGACGCAGTCTCGACCGCGCGCCTCCCTCTCTGAGCGAACCGGAGCCATCGAATGAAGGTCGTATCTCGCGCGCTGCGCGGAGTGCGTGAGCACGTGCGCACCCAGCTCGTCAGCGTCGCCACCGTCGCGTTGGCGCTGTTTTGTCTCGCCGCTGCGACCCTCGCCGCGCAGAACATCGGAGAGGTCTCGCGCAGGTGGGGCGGGCCTGTGCGCATGACCGTCTACCTCGCGGACGGCGCGACGGCAGAGCAGATCGAGGCCCTTCGCAGCGCGCTCTCGGCGCTGCCCGAAGTCGGCTCGGCGCGGTACGTGTCTCCTTCGGAGTCGCGCGCCGTCGTCGCAGGCGATGACCGGGTGATGGCCTCGGCGAGCGCGGAGCTCTTTCCCGCGACCGTCGAGCTGTCCCTCGTCGCTGGCGCGACGGACGGCGGGCGCGTCGAGTCGCTCGCCTCTCGCGTTCGTCGGCTCCCGTCGGTCAGCGACGTCGAGACCTACCGCGGGATCACCGGGCAACTGCAGTCGTTTCTCGCGAGCGGACGGACGGCGACGGTCGTCTTCGGCGTGATCGTCCTCCTCTGCGCGATCGCGGTGGTGAGCAACACCGTGCGCCTGTCGCTCCACGCTCGCATGCGCGAGGTCGAAGTGTTGCGCCTCGTCGGGGCGTCGCCTCAGTACGTGCGATCACCGTTTCTCGCAGAGGGCGCGTTGCTCGGCGGCGGCGGCGCGCTTGTCGCGATCTCTTTGCTCGCGTTTGTGTTCTTCGCGATGCGCGGCCGCGTCGATAGCGCCCTCGGGGACGTGCTCGGCGTGCGTCCGGTGTTTCTCTCGCTCCCGATTTTGGTGGCGTTTGTGCTCGGGGGCGCGGGGCTCGGCGCGACCGGCAGCGCGCTCGCCGTCCGTCGCTGGCTCAAGGTGTGATCCGATGAACCGACGATTGCTCGCGACCTGTTCGCTCGCGGTGTGTGCGCTCGCGCTGGGCTCGGGCGCCTCGGCGCAGTCGATCTCCGCGAATCCACCGGCCGATTCTCTGGCGACGGCGACTCCGGCCGAGCGACTCGCGACGATCGATCGCGCGCTCGCTGCGGTGGACTCCGAGCTCGAGCGGCTCGACGCCGAGCGACGAAGAACCACGACGGAGGCCGAGGGATTGCCCGATCGTGAGCGCGCCGTCCGAGAGCGCGCGCGCCGCGAAGCGCGCCGGATGTATCACTTGCAGCAAGGATCGCTCATCGCGGTTCGCGGCGGTCCCGTGGCGCTCTTGGATCACATGGCACGCTTCGCTCACACGCGACGATCGCTGCTCGCGTCGCTCGATGAGCTCACGGTCGTTCAGCGCCGCGGAGTGTCGCTGCGCGACGACGAAGCGCGGATCGAGAGCGAGAAGCGTTCCGCGACGCAGCGACGCGCAGACCTCGCGGCGCGCAGGCAGCAGACGGAGCTGTTCGGCGGCGCGGGCTCGCTCGGAGTCGCGCCGGTCTCACCGAGCCCGCTCGGCGAATCGGTCACGGTGTACGGCGGTCGTGGCGGAGACACGGTCGCCTCGCGCTTCGCGGAGGCGGCGGGGCAATTGCTCCTTCCGATCGCAGGACGCGCCGAGCTGCGGCGTGTTCAGCGCGAGGGCGCAGAGGGCCCCGGCATCGAAGTGCGCTCGCCCGTCGGAACGCCGGTTCGCGCCGTGTTCGCCGGGCGCGTCGCCTTCAGCGATCGCTACGGGACCTTCGGCCGACTGGTGATCGTCGATCACGGCGAGCACTACTACTCGGTCTCTGCCAACCTGGGCACCGTCGCTGTGCGCGTCGGTGAAGAGCTCCCTGCGGGCGCCGTCCTCGGAACGGTGGGCGAAGACGCCTCGGGAGCGCACCTCTACTTCGAGGTGCGCCACGGAAGCGCGACGGTCGATCCCCTCCCCTGGTTCGGGATTCAGTCCCAGTAAGCGCCCTGCCCCGCGCTCTGCCAGCGGTCGCGTAGCCGCGAATCGGCGTCAGTCGAGCTGCGTGTACAGGGTGTAGAGACCCCCGGTCGCGCTGAGGGCGTCGACGAACAGGCGATACGTTCCAGCGGGGAGCATCGCGTCGATGTTCGTGCGCGACCCGAGAACGCAGTTACGGGTGACTCCCGCGGGGGCCATTCCCGGGCACGCGTCGTCGCGCGTCAGGTAGAGCACGTTGAGAAACGACGAGTCGAGCAAGGCGGTGAACCGACGCGGCGCTGCCAGCGTAAACTGATAGACGGCGTCGGGACCCGTCGAGTTGGCGCAGGGACCGCGGTAGTCGTGCGTCAAACCCACGGTCGTGCCGCGGTACAGCGCGCGGTCGCCCATGATGTTGATGGCGGTCGCGCACGTATCGCCGCCCATCGGAACGGTCACCGGCAGCGGATCGAACGTGTTCAATCGCACTTCGACATCCGAAGGCCGCGAGCTCTTCACGGTGACGAAGTACGTGCCCGGATCGAGTCCGAGCGCGAGCGCTCTGGCTGATTGCGTGCCGGTCGTGCACGCGCGTTCGTTGCCGGCCATCGCGGGGCAAGCCGTGTGGATCGCGACGCCCACGAAGTCCGAGGTGCCACCGGTCGCGGACACGAGCACATCGCGTCGATCGGTGATCGTAAATGTCAGCACGCCGTCGGGACCGCTCGAGATGCACGAGGGGCGGTAGTCAGCCTCGAGCGCGCCGGTGGGGACGCGTACGGGCGCCGCCGTCGTGAGCGCGAGCGGCATGGCGCACGTGTCGCCCATCGGCGCTGGCGTCGGGTCCGAGAAGTTCACGGTCAGCGCGAAGTTGATCGGGTCGAACGACTCGACCGCGACGAAGTAGCGCCCCGCAGGGAGCGTGTACGTGCGAAACGTGACGTTTTGCCCCGAGTTGCAGCGGAGCGTCGTCGGGCTGCGCGAGCAGTTCGACATGAGCGAGAGGTAGAGGTTGTCGAGACGCCCGGTGGACGCCGAGAACGACACGTTCTTCGGCTCGGTCAGGTCGAAGCGATAGAACACGTCACGCGCGCTCGAGCCGCACGAGGTCGACGCGTTGTCGACGACGCCAATGAGGTCGCTGCGATAGGTGCCGCCCGCCGGGACAGGGATGTCGATCGCCGTGTCGCACGTGTCGTTGGTGGGCGCGGGCGTCGCTGGGTTGAGCTGCACCTCGAGCTCGACCGGTCCGCGCACCGACGCGCCGACGAGGATGAAGTACGTCCCCGCGGGCAGCGAGTGACGCCGGAGCACCGCAGGAAAGCCCTGATCGCACTCGAGCGTGTCCATGGGCCCCGCGCCGCCGCAGGCGCTCTGCAACGCCAGCGCGGTCACGCCGGTGGGCGACGTGGCCGAGATGTAGATGTCCCTCGGCTCGGTGAGCGTAAACTGCGCCACGGCGTCGCGCGTCTGGCGGCCCGCGCAGGTAAACGTGTAGTCGCCGGGCGTCGCGCTGAGATCCATCGAGAAGATCCCGCCGCGAGACACGTCGCGAGGATCGTTGCAACGGTCGTTGGGCGCCGCGCGACAACCGCCCGGCTCGGCCATGTCGACCATTCCGTTGCAGTTGTTGTCGATCATGTCGTCGCAGATCTCGGCGTTGGTCGACGAGACGCGCGGATCGGAGTCGTTGCAGTCCCGACCCAGCCAGCAGACGAGCATTCCAGCGTCGTTTCGACCGGCGTCTCCGAGACCGGCGTCCGAGCACATGCGGTCGAAGCAGTGGTCATCGGGGTCGCCGTCGCCGTCGCGATCGAGCGGCCGCGAGATGCACGAGCGAGTCCTCTCGTCGCAGCGGTCCGCGGTGCAGACCTCGTTGTCGTTGCACGTGATGGGTTCACCGCGAATGCACCCGCGCCTGGTGTCGCAGCGCTCGATGCCGTCGCAGTACACCATGTTGTCGCAGCGCATCGCGTTGGGCAGGTTTTGACAGCGCCCGTCGGTGCCGCACACGTCATCCGTGCACTCGATCCCGTCGTCGCACTGCGAGTTGCGCGTGCACGTCCGGCCGAGGTTGGCGGTGTCCGGTCCGGTGTCCGCTGGCAGCGAGACCTCCGAAGCGATGTCGTCCACGGCGTCCACGGCCTGAACGTCGTCACCGAGGCCGGTGTCTTCGAACGTCCGCGGCGGGCTACACGCAGCACCGAGCGCCATCGAGAGCAAGACCGAAGCGAAAGGCAGAATGGAACGAGGTCTCAACAGGTCCTCCAAGTCGATCGAGTATGCCCGACGAGGCGCAGTCAGGGTATAGAGCCTCGAAGTTCATGCAGCACCAACGTAGAGCGAAGATTGTCTGCACGATCGGCCCGGCGTCGAGCAGCCCCGCGGGTCTGGACGCGCTGATGGAAGCCGGAATGGACGTCGCGCGCCTCAATTTCTCGCATGGGACCCACGAAGATCACCGTCGGGCGATCGACACGATCCGTGAGGTTTCCGAGCGTCGTCGAAAAGCGGTCGCCATTCTTGGCGATTTGTGCGGTCCGAAGATCCGGCTGGGAAAGCTCGGCACCCCCTCTCGAATCATCGCGCAGGGCTCGACCGTGCACCTCTTCGCCGGGACGCAGAGCGACGACGAGGCGCTCCCGGTCCGCTACCCGTCCCTGGCCACTGACGTGAAACCCGGGGACATGATCCACTTGGACGACGCTCGGGTCCGGCTCCGCGTCGACGCGGTCCGCGGCGAGCGGGTCGAGTGCTTCGTCGAAGAGCCCGGACAGGTTCGCGACAACGTGGGCGTCCACCTTCCGTCGGGACACCTGCAGGTCGAAGCGCTCACGGCCAAGGACAAGCAGGACTTGATGTTCTGCCTGTCCTCTGCGGTGGACTACATCGCGATCTCCTTCGTCCGCTCGCCGGACGACGTGCGTTTCGTGCGAGAAATCTGCGAAGCGTGGGGGGCGACCGTGCCGCTCGTGTCGAAGATCGAGACCCCGCAAGCGATCGACCGACTCGACGAAATCGTTCGAGTCTCCGACGCGGTCATGGTGGCGCGAGGAGACCTCGGCGTGGAGTTTCCGCCCGAGCACGTGCCGGTGCTGCAACGCCGCGTGATCGAGAGCGCCGTTCTTCACCGTCGCCCTGTGATCGTCGCGACCGAAATGTTGCAGTCGATGGTCAAGAGCACCCGACCCACCCGCGCCGAGGCGAGCGACGTCGCGCACGCGATTTTCGATGGAGCCGACGCGACCATGCTCTCGCAAGAGAGCGCCTCCGGCGACCACCCTTCCCTCGCCGTCTCGATGATGGCGAGGATCGTGTCGACCGCCGAGGCGTCGCCGTACTACGAGCGCAAGCCGCCCCCCGCACCGGTCGCCCCCGCGCCGTTTCCGGAGGCGCTCGCGAGGGTCGCCGTTCAAGCCGCTCACGACGCTGGCGCCAAGCTGATCGCTGTGTTTACGCAGGGCGGAGACAGCGCGCGCCTGGTCGCCATGGAGCGCCCCAACGTTCCGATCATCGCGTTTTCGCCGAGCGAGAGCATCCGTCGGCGCGTCGGGCTGTACTGGGGCACCACGTCGAGGGTGATGATGGCGGTGCGCGACACTGACGAGATGGTCGACCTCGTGCAGAAGCGATTGATCGCAGACGGTCTCGTGCAGCCGGGCGATCGAATCGTGGTCGTGTTCGGCGCGCCAGTCAGCGTGAAGGGGCGCACCAACTCCCTCCGCGTTCACACCGTGGGTCCGTGAAGGCGCCGCTCGACACGCTCCCGACCCCCCTCGTGGCGCTCGACGCGCAGGCCTGCATCGTCGCGAGCAACGCGGCCGCTGAACGCTTGTTGGGCGCCGTCGACGGGGAGCCGTTTCTCTCGGTCGTGGTGGACTTCGACCAGGCTCCGGCGCGCGACGCGTTGTCCTCGCCCGGCGCGACGCGAGCGTTCGCGCACCTTTTGACTCGCCGTGGCGAGATCGTGCCCGCTGAGCTGGCGATCAGCAGCGCGGACGACGACGGAGTGCGCTTCGTGCACGTCACCGACACCCGCGAGCGACTCGAGAGCGAGCGCGAGTACGAGCTGCGCGCCGGAACGCTCGCGTTCGTCGCCGAGCTGTCCGGGCTCTTCGCGAGCGGGCTCGACACGACCGTCGCGTTCGATCGAGCGATCACGGTGCTGCGCGAGTACATCCCCCACGTCGCCGTCGCGATCGGCCGCACCGAGCGCGACGGGCGGGTTCGGGGGCTCGTCGCGGCGCGCGACGTGTCTCCGACCACGTTGGCCGAGCTGCTCTCGGCGCGAGTGCTGTACGGAGGGCACGTCGAAGAGGCGCACGTCGCGAACATCGCATCGCACTTTCCCGCGCCGTCGCAGACTGTCGTCCGCGGCCTGTCGGTGGGCGCCGCTCCCGTCGGCGTGGAGCGAAGGAGCGTTGGCCCTCGTCGAGCTCGCTTCGCGATCGTTCGCCGTCGCGCTCACCACCGCCGAAGCCAACGAGAGCGCGCGCGCCCTCGAGGCCGAGCGGACGCTGCTGCTCGACGCCATTCCGCTCTGGGTGTTTCGGCTCGACGCAAACACGTCGCAGACGATCTACGCCAACGGCGCGATCGAGCGCGCCCTTCGCGTGAGCGGCGACGAGATCTTCTCCTCCGGCATCGAGTCGATGCTGCTCGACGCCCGCGAGCGCGAGCTCTTCGACAGCGCGCGGCGCGAGGCGCTGGCGCACGGGCAGTCGCCGTGGGTCGACCTGCGGTTTCGCTCGCCTGCGTCCAAGATCGCGGTGCTTCGCACGCGGCTCTACCGAATCTCTGACGCGCGCCGCGAGACGGCCGTGGTCGAGGGGATCGCGCAAGACGTCACGGACGAGCTCGAGACGCGCACTCAGCTGGTGCACACAGATCGCCTCGCCTCCCTCGGCGCGCTGGCCGCTGGTGTCGCACACGAAATCAACAATCCCGCGGCCTTCATCTTGCTCGGCACCCAGCAGCTCGCCCGCATGTTGCAGCAACTGCCGACGGACGAGCGGACGAGCGCGAGCCGCGCGCGCATGGTGGAGATCGTGAGCGACCTCAACGACGGCGTGCAACGAATCGCGCAGATCGTCGGCGAGCTGCGGCTGTTCGCCCGGATCCCCGAGAGCGCGGTGTCCACGCCGGTCGACGTAAACCGCGTGATCAACTCGGCCATCACCCTGACGCAGGCGGTGCTGAGGGCGCGCGCGCGCGTCGAGCTCGACCTCGGCGAGCTGCCCGCGCTGCCCGGCGACCACGCCAGGCTCGGTCAGGTGTTCGTGAATCTGCTCGTCAACGCTGCGCAGGCCATTCCGCCCGGCGCTGACGCGGAGCACTGCGTTCGCGTCGAGACGCGCGAGTCCAACGGCGCCATCGTCGTTCGGGTCTCCGACACCGGCGTGGGAATCCGCGACGAAGACCTGCCGCGCGTGTTCGATCCGTTCTACACGACAAAGGGACCGGGGGATGGCACAGGGCTCGGCCTGACCATCTCGATGGACCTCGTGCGACGTGCGGGCGGCACAATCGACGTCGAGAGCCGCGTCGGCGCAGGAACGACCTTCACGATCACCCTCCCCGTTCGCCTCGCGCACACGGCGAGCTCCGCGCCCCCGCCCTCGCCCGTGCCCTCCGATCCGCCCGCCGGCGCGCGCGTGCTCGTGGTCGAAGACGAGCAGGCCCTGGCCGTCGCGCTGTCGCGCGGCCTGTCGCCGAGGTTTCACGTCGAGCACGCAGCGGACGGCGTCCGCGCGTTCGAGCGGCTCTCGCGCGACGACGCTCCGTTCTACCACGCGGTGCTGTGCGACCTGCGCATCCCAGGGCTCGACGGCCGCGCGCTCTATCGCGCGATGCGCGAGACGCGCCCCGAACAAGCAGACCGATTCGTGTTCTTGACCGGCGGCGCCATCGATGAAGAACACATCCAGTTTCTTCACAACTGCGGCCGACCAGTGCTCGAAAAGCCGTTTCGCATCGAGGAGCTCGACGCAGTGTTGGCGTCGGTGGTGACCGAACCCGAAGCCACGCAGTGACCCTCCACGCGACGGATCGCCACACCATTCTCGATCGGTTTGCCGCGGATCGACGCCACTTCATCGAGCGGATCCCGATCGCGCGCCGGCCCGTTTCCTCGGGGACGCGATCGGCGACGTCCCGACCATCGGCGGTTGGCGACGCGACGCGACGCGCCGACGCTGTATAACTTCCCTGATGATCCACCCGCCGCCGCTCGAGTCGTTTGCCGCCCCGATCCAAAAGGCGCTCTCCGCACCGGGGCCGCTGCGAATGATGGCCGCGCGCGGGATGGCGCCACTGCCGCCCCCGGTGCTCGTGTCCGTCGTGTACCTCACGCAGTTCGACGCAGACGAGGCGCTCGCCACCGCGGCGAAGGGGACGTTCGCCAAGCTCCCTCCTCCGATCCTCGACGGCGCGCTCGGCGCACCAGACCTTCACCCTGCGGTGCTCGACGCCCTGGCGACGGCCGTCACGCACCGCCGCGACATCGACGAGCGAATCGTGAAGCACGCCGCGGCGGACGCCAGCACGATCGTCGTCATCGCCAGGCGCGCAGACGAGGCGCTCTGCGAGCTCATCGCCACCAACGAGCACCGCCTGCTCTCGCACAAAGAGATCATCGAGACCCTCTATCTCAACGACCGCATGCGCATGAGCACCGCGGACCGACTGTGCGAGTTCGCCGCGAGAAACGGGCTCGTCCTCGACATCCCTGGGTTCGCAGAGATCGCGAAGTCCCTCGAAAACGCGCTGATCCCCGAACCCGGCGAAGAGAGCCCGGTCGATGAGCTCTTTCGCCAGGCGATCGAGGAGGCCGAGGCCGTGGGCGACGCGCCGGACGGCGACCTCTTCGAGCGCAACGAACACGGCGAGGTCGAGAAGGTAAAGGGCGCGTTCGAGAAGGTGGTCAAGCGCATCGAGGACATGAGCATCAGCGAGAAGATTCGCATCGCGATGCTGGGCTCTGCGTCGCAACGACGGCTGCTCGCGTGCTCGCCGATCCGGTCCATCGCCGAGGCCGCGATCAAGTCACCGAGGATGCAGCCGGACGAAGTGCAGAAGCTCGCGATGCTCCCCGAGGCCAACGAAGAGGTGCTCCGCGCGATCGCGCGGCGCGGCGATTGGCTCAAGAGCTCGCGGACGCGCTACTACCTCGCGCGCAACCCGAAGACGCCCTCCAACGTCGCTCTCGCTCAGCTCAGCCACCTCACGGAGTTCGACCTGAAGGCGCTCGAGAAGGCGCGGACAGTGCCCTTTCAGATCCGCAACATCGCCAAGCAGATCCTCGACAAGCGCACAGAGAAGCGAACGCCGAACAAGTGAGCGGTCACGTTCCGCGGCGTAGCCACCACGCCGCGACGAGCACGCCGCCGCCCGAGAGCGCCGCGAGCGTCGCGAACCACAGCGCCAACAAGGCCCCCCACGAGCGTCGCGCGACGAGCCGCACAGGGTCGAGCGCAGAGATCACCACGCCTTCGTCATCGCCCGCGGAGACGAGCGCGCCGTCGACGACCGCGCCGCGCGCGATCACCGAGGCGCCAGGCGAGAGCACTTCTTCTTCGAGCTCGAAGAACGTCGAGCCCTTCGGTCGCTCGCTGTATCCCGCGCGCACGAGGACCCGAGAGAGCACAGGAGACTCTCGCTCGAGCACCTTCTCGGCCCCGCGCCGATACTCGGTCCGCACGACGACCGTGGAGTCCTTCCAGGACACCTCGATTCGCGCGTGACGCGTGACGATGGAGGCGCTGGCGAAGAGCTCCTTGCGCCAGAGCTCTCTCGGCGCGCCGCCCTCTGGCGGAGGACCGATCACGCGAGCGCGCACCCACAGCGCAGGCCTGCCGCTGAACGGCGCGGTCACGAGCTCGTCGGTCGCCTCGATCGTCCCGCGATGAGTGCGGTCGACCCACGGCCCCCGAGCGAAGATCCAGCCGCTCGTGCGCCACAGCTCGCGCAGCGCTCGAACCGCGAGCAGCGCAGCGAGGCACGAGCAGACGAGCGCCACGAGGAGCCCCGCGAGGATCACCGCGCCCCTCGCTTCCACACCGCGAGCGCAGAGAAGCCCGCGAGCACCGCGGCGATCGCGAACGCGCCCGCCGCCGCAGAGATCCGCTCGAGCGCCAACATCGCCCGCTCTCTGGCGATCGCGCGCGACGGGAGCAAAAACACGCGAGACACGCCGCCGTCGTCGCAATCGACCAGGCTCTGTCGGCCTTCGACCACGCGCACGCAGCCGACCACGTCCGCTCGTTGCCCGTCTCGCACGCGCCACTCGGTGTATCTCGCGCCGACCTCGGCGGCCTCGGGCACGACCGCTCGCAGTCGCTGCGGAACGTCGAGCACCACGCCATCGCCCCACTCGTTTGCTCGAAGCGGGAGCGCGAGCGACACCCTCACACGATCGGCCTCGGCGACGCACGTCGTGTCCTCGCCGATGATCGCGGGCCTCGCCCCTTCGCTCGGCCGCAGCGCTGCGCGATCGATCCTCCAACGATGCGCGACCACGCGAGCGCCAGACGGGCTCGCGGCGCCTTCGACGGGCCGCAAGACCACGCGATACACAGCCCGTTCGTGCGCTGGCGACGCGAGCGACGACCGGCGCAGGCCGCGGGTAAAGCTGCTCTGCTGAGTCGCCGGTCGAACAACGAGCGCGTCGAGCGTCGCGAACACCGCGACGTTGGCGATCAACCCCAACGAAGCGGCGAACCACGCAGACGCAGGAGCGGAGCGGTGGCGGTGCCACATACGAAGACAACTCTACCGTTCGCCTCTCCCGCGTGCGACCAAACGGCGATCCGACGTTTCGCTGGGATTCGCGCGGTTGAATTCCAGCCGAACGACCTCGATGCGACCGAGAACACGACGACGATCGAGCGACGGGCCGTTTCGCTGTACCCTCGCCGCCTGAAATTCGTCGAAGCCATCGCGGCGCGCGAGGCGCGCGTCGTCGAAGAGGAGAGATACCAGTCATGATGCACGGCGGTCGGATCGTCGCAGAGCAGCTCAAGCGCGAAGGGGTCACGCACTTGTTCACCCTCTGTGGTGGGCACATTCAGTCGATCTACGACGGGTGCCTCGACACAGGCATTCGCGTGGTGGACACGCGGCACGAGCAGACCGCAGGACACGCGGCGGACGGCTGGGCTCGGGTGACCGGCGTTCCTGGCGTGGTCGCGGTGACGGCGGGGCCGGGCGTCACGGACGTCGTGACGGCGCTCGCAAACGCGCAGCGCGCTGCGGTTCCGTTGGTGTGCATCGGCGGCGCTGGACCGGCGCTGCTGCAGGATCGCGGATCGCTTCAGGACATGAATCACCTGGATTTGATCAAGCCGATCACCAAGGCTTGCTGGCGTGTCCTGCACACCGATCGGCTCGCCGAGTACGTGAGCATGGCGTTTCGCGTCGCGATGTCCGGCGTCCCTGGTCCGACGTACCTCGAGCTGCCGCTCGACGTGCTCATGAACTTCGCCGCCATCGACGAGTGGCCCGACCCTGCGACCTCTCGCACGCCGGCGCAGGCCGGACCGGATCCGTACTACCTCTCCAAGGCCGTGAGCCTGCTCGCGGACGCCGAGCGCCCGGTCGCGATCATCGGGTCGCAGCTGCGTTGGAGCGCCGATCGCGACTCGCTCGCCGCGCTGCTCGCGCACTACCCGATGCCGACGTTCTGCAACGGAATGGCGCGCGCGACGCTCAACCCCGACCACCCGTGCTTGTTCACGCGCTCGCGTCGCGCGGCGCTCGAGCAGGCAGACGTCGTTCTCATGTGCGGAACGCCCTTCGACTTTCGCGTCGATTACGGGCGCGCCCCCACGTGGAACCCGGGGACCAAGATCATCAAGGTCGATCGAGACGCCACGCAGATCGGCCACAACAAGGGCGTCGACATCGGCATCGTGTCGGACACCGGTCTGCTCTTGAGCGCGCTGACGAGCGCGCTGCCCAAGCGCGAACCGGGCGACTGGATCGCGACGATTCGCCGAGACGAAGAGCGTCGACGCGGAAAGATGCGAGTCGAAATGGAGCTCGACAGCGACCCGCCCAATCCGCTCCGGGTCTGTGCGGAGCTCGACAAGTTCTTGCAAGACGACACGATCGTCGTCGGAGACGGCGGAGACTTCGTCGCGACCGCGGCGTACGTCCTCAACATCAAGAACAAGGGATTCTGGATGGACCCAGGTCCGCTCGGAACGCTCGGCGTCGGCCCCGGCTACGCGATGGCCGCCAAGCTCGCGCGACCCGACTCGCGGGTCTTGCTCGTGTTCGGCGACGGCTCGTTCGGCCTTCACGCGATGGAGCTCGAGGCGATGTTTCGCCAGAAGATCCCCGTCGTGTGCGTCATCGGAAACGACGCGGGCTGGACGCAGATCCGACGCGGCCAGGTTGAAATGTACGGCGAGGAGCGCGCCGTCGCGACGGGCCTCGAATACACCCGCTACGAAAAGGTGGCCGAGGCGCTGGGGTGCTTCGGCGCCTACGTCGAGCGGTCGCAGGACCTCGCGGCGGCGTTCGAAGCAGCCTTTCGCGCGGCCGAAGTCGAGAAGCGCCCGGCGGTCGTCAACGTGAAGATCGCTGGCAGCGACTTTCGCAAGGGCTCGATCAGCGTCTGAGCGCGCCAGACGCGCTCGGGCTCAGCAGCCCTCGTCGACCGAACCGTTGCAGTTGTCGTCGCAGCCGTTGCCGCAGACCTCTTGCGCGCCTTGAACGCAGGTGCACTGCACCGGAGGCGGGTTGTTGACGATCACGCCGCCCGACGGAGTCGCGACGGTCGTGGTCACCGCGCCGCCAGCGCCACAGCCCTCGTCGACGACGCCGTTGCAGTTGTCGTCGCAGCCATTGCAGACCTCTTGGGCGCCCTGGATGCACGTGCACTGCGCACCCGTGGTCGCGACGTTCGCTTGCACCATCGCGCCGCCGTTGACCGTCACGGGCTCGGGACGCGTGTAGACGAAGCAGCCCGGCAACACGAGCGCGCAGAGAACAGAGGCAATCCAACGATTCATTCGACGATCCTTTCGTGAGGTTTCAACGGTGGCCGGTCGAGCGCCCGACCGGGTGTCCCAACTTGTTCAGCGCGGAAGGTACTCGAAGATTCTCGCCGTTGGGCTCTGTATCGGTGGCGATCATCGGGACGGTCGACTACGCTGCGCCCGAATCCAATCCGCGCTTCAGACGCGCACTTCGTACGATGCTACGCCAACAAAGATTCGCTCTCCCCTCGATTCTCTCGCTCGCGCTCGTGGCAACCGCAGTAGCCAGCGGCTGCGGCGCGCCGCAGCGCCGCTCGGCGCTCAACTACTCCGACCGTGCTCGGCGCGAGTACGAAGCGGCGTTCATGCTCTTCGACGCCGGCGAATGGACGGACGCGCAAGAGGCTATGCAGCGCGTCAAGCGCGAGTTCGGCGTGTCGCGTTGGGGCTGGCTCGCCGAGCTGCGCCTGGCCGACATCGACTTTCGCACCGAGAAGTATCCCGAGGCCGTTAGCTCGTATCGCAGCTGGATCCGCTATCACCCCACGCAGCCCGAGGTGACCTACGCGCGATTCATGATCGCGAAGGCTCACTTTCAGCAGATTCCACAGGACTGGGTGATGGTCCCGACCGCGTGGGAGCGCGACCTCGGCACCGCCCTCGACGCGCAAGACTCTCTGCGCGCGTTCTTGCGAGACAACGGCCGAAGCGAGTTCGCGCCAGAAGCGCGGCGGCTGTTGCAGCAAACCCGCGCCGTCCTCGCGCGAGGCGAGATTCACGTGGCTGAGTTCTACCTCTCTCGCGGCCAACAAGACGCAGCCGTCGCGCGGCTGCGCACGGTGCTCGAGAGCTACTCGGGATCGGGGCTCGAGGCGCAAGCGCTGTTGAAGATCGGCGAGGTGCACCTCGGCCAGGGCCGCCGTCGAGAGGCGCGAGATGCGTTTCAGTCGCTGCTCGAAAACTTCGCCGACAGCGAGTTCGCGCCCTCCGCGCGGCGCTACCTCGCCCACCTCCGAGGCGCGTAAACAAAGGCGATCGCCCGATGGAAGAGGCACAGAAACAGCAGCTGCTCGTCGCTCGCGAGCAGTACCAGCAGCGCGAGTACGACAAGGCCGCGCCGCTCTTGCGCGCGCTGGTCGAGCAGGGGATCGCCTTCGCCGACGTCCACAACATGCTCGGCGTGATCGAGCACGGACGCGGAGAGTTCGTCGAGGCGCGTCGGCAGTTCGAGGCCGCGGTCGCCGTCAACCCGCAGTACACCGAGGCGCTGATCAACCTCTCGGTCACGCTCAACGAGCTCGGCCAGTTTCAGGACTCGCGCGAGATCCACAAGTGGCTCTTGGACCGCGGCGTCGGGTCGCTCTCGCGCAGCGCCGAAGAGATCGAGCCCTTCGCTCGCGGCAAGCTCGCCAACCTGCACGCCGAGGTCGCCGACGCCTACGCAGGGCTCGGGTTGCTGCCCGAGGCAGCAGAAGAGCTCCGCAAGGCGCTCGCTTTGTGCCCGAATTTCGCAGACCTCCGCACGCGCCTCGGCAACGTCCTCCGCGACGCCGGAAGACTCGAAGAAGCGGAAGCCGCGTATCGCGACGCGATCTCGAGCAACCCGAAGTTTCTTCCGCCGAGGATCCAGCTCGGAGTCGCGCGGTTTTCACGAGGCGACCGCGCGGGCGCAGAGCTCGCGTGGGAGGCCGCCCTCGCCATCGACGCGAACGACCGCTTCGCGTCGATGTACCTGCGCATGTCTCGCGCCAATCGGATGCGCCCCAGCATGAGCACGCTCCAAGCGGTCCGCGCTGAAGACAGCACCGATGAAAAAGCGCCCAAGTAATCGAGATGTCGGAGTGCTCTCCGGCCGACGACGCCCGACCTGGCGCCCGGCGGCGACACACTCTCGATCGAGGAGCAAGCGCCGTCTCGTGGATCGCTCTTCAACGGGCCCGCTGGCCGTCGAGCCCGATGCGCGGTCCGCTCGGGTTCTGTCACTGTACAACGCACAACCGCATCGCAACGCGCGCCGAGCGTCCTGTCGCGCAGCGCCACAGCAGTCGCGAGCCTGCGGCGCAGCGAGCCCTCGATCCCTTGGCGCCCTGCGCCCAGCATCCCTCACATCTGCGGCCAACGCCCGATCACTGTCGTCGACCCTGCGTGGTCGTTGATCGATCGCAAGACCGTTGTTGACGCGCTTTCTCGCAGCGGTCTACGCTTGGAGTGGCGCGGAAATTTCCGCAGCTAACTCATGCAGAGCACTACCGAACGCACCGCCGCACGGCTGCTCCAGATGCTCCCGAGAGAGCGCATCACGCGCGCGCTTGGGAAGCTTACGGCCGCACCCGTACCTCGCCCGATCCTCGACCCGGTGCTCAGCGCCTACGCGAAAGGGTACGCGGTGGACCTCAGCGAGGCCGTCGTCCCAGTCGGCGGGTTCAGGACGTTCAACGAGTTCTTCACCCGCGCGCTTCGGGATGGAGCGAGGCCGATCGACCCGGACGAGCAGACCCTCGTGTCGCCGGCTGACGGACGCTTCGATGACGCCGGATCGATCGACGATCGAACGCGGTTCTTGATCAAGCAGCGCGAGTACACCGCGGCTTCCCTGCTCGGAAGCGCGGAAGAAGCCCAGCACTTCGCGGACGGTCAATTCGCGATCGTCTACCTCTCGCCGCGCGACTACCACCGCGTCCACGCGCCAGACCGGCTCGAGGTCGAGCTCGTCCGGCACATTCCCGGCGTGCTGTTTCCGGTCAACGATTTTGGCGTGCGAAACGTCCCAGGGCTCTTCGCGAAGAACGAGCGCGTCGTCGTGCTCGGCCGCTCGCCCGTGTTCGGGCGCGTCGCAGTGGTCCTCGTGGGAGCGATGATCGTCGGCAAGATCGAAGTATATCTGCCGAGCCCCGAACGACCGCCGATCGGCGGCCCGGTCGCCGAGCGCCGCTTCGATGTCGCCCGACCTGTGATCGAACGAGGCGAGCAGCTCGGATCATTTTCCCTCGGATCGACGGTCGTCTTGCTCGTCGAGCGAGCGGCCGAAGTCGCAGACGCGCAGCACGACGAGTGGTCGAAGGACAAGTTCGGCGCGCTCGTTCGGATGGGCGAGCCCATCCTTCGCCGCAGGAGCACCTGATGGACGACGATCGCGGACCAGATCGCAGAAGCTCGCCGGACGTGCTCGCCATGACGCGCAAACGCAAAGCGTCTCGCGGTTTGCGCGTGCCCAATGATCCCGTGCCGCGCGCGAGCCAACCAGACGTCGCGCGCGTCTCCATCGCAGACCACCGCGAGATCGACGAGTTCGGCGATCGCGTCACGCAGGTCGCTCCGCCGTCGCTCGAATCCGACGCCTTGATCGAGCGCGCCAACGAGCACGCCGCGCACGCGCCAGCTTCGCCGGCGGGCGAGTCGCCAGAGGCGCCCCCGCCGGTCCTCGTCGTCGCGGTCGACCTTGCAGCGGCTCGAGAAAACGAGCACTCCGAGACCATCGAAGACCGGACGCAGCTCGACGCCACGATCGGCAGCGACGACGTCGAGTCGCTCACGGCGATGAAGAAGCCCTCCGCGCCGCGAGTGATCAACGTTCAAGACGAAACCGGCACCGTCGTGCGACAGGTGCGGCGCCGGATTCGTTCGATTGGCAGCGACGAGCCCCACGTCTCGGCGTCGGCGAGCAGCGCAGATGGCCCCGATCTCTCGACGACCGAAGAGGTGTTCGTCGCACCGAGCGCTGTCGCATCGCTCGCAGCGCGGGACGAAGCCAAGGGCGTCGAGGGGCCCTCGATCGCTGAAGCGCCCGGCGACGTCGAGTCGATCGAGACCGTCAACGTGTCGATCGAAGACGAAGCCGTTCAAGTCGACTCGTCGGACGTCGAAGACGAAGCGGCGTTGGCCGCACGAGCGACGACCGACGCCGCGCCGAGCCCACCCGCCGTCAGCCCGAGCACCGCAGAGAAGACCGACGCCGTCCGCCAGGTAGAGCCGCCGTCGGACGACGACGCGGGCGCCGAAGTCGAGATCGAGACCGCCGCGGACGTCGAGGTCGAAGCGGAAGCCGATGCTGATGGCGACGCCGAGGACGAAGTGTCGTCGGTCGAGGTCGAAGAGCCCACCGAAGAAATCAGCATTCCTGCAGCGCTGGACGCGAGCGAGTCGAAGCCCACGCCGCCGCCGCGCTCGTCGATGCCAGACACCGCGAAGCGTCCGCCGCCGCCGCGCACCGCTTCGGAGCCCGCGCGGCCCGCAGAGCGCCCGACCACGGTCTCTGCCGACGCCAAGCCTCGCCGCCGACACTGGTGGGAAGAGATCTTCAACGACGACTATCTCCGCACGCAGCGTCGGTACACGGCCGAGCAGACGAAGACCGAAGGCAACTTCATCGAGGCTTCGCTCGGCGTAGAGAAGGGCGCGGCCGTCCTCGATGTCGGCTGCGGAACGGGCCGGCAAGCAGTCGAGCTCGCCTCGCGCGGCTACGAGGTGCTCGGGCTGGACCTCTCGCTGCCGATGCTCTCGCGCGCCTCGGACAGCGCGCAGCTCCGCGGGGTGAAGCTCAATTTCTTGCAGTCGGACATGCTCGAGATGGAGTTCAAGGAGCTGTTCGACGCGGCCTACTGCGTCGGATCGACGTTCGGCTTCTTCGACGACGACAAGAACGCGGACGTCATTCATCGCATCCATCAGGCGTTGAAGCCCGGCGGGACGATGTTGCTCGAGGTGGTCAACCGCGACTACGGCGCGCCGCAGCACCCCGCGATGACCTGGTACGAGGCCGACGGCTGCGTCTGCATGGAAGAGACGCAGTTCAACTGGTTTACCTCGCGGCTCGAGGGCAAACGAACGCTCCTGCTCGAAGACGGCCGGCAAAAAGAGCAGAAGTTCTCGATGCGGCTCTACTCGCTCCACGAGCTCGGAAAGATCCTGCACACCGCAGGGTTTCGAGTGATCGAAGTGTCGGGTCACCAGAAGACCGCGGGCGCGTTCTTCGGGGCCAACTCCGCGATGTTGATCATCCTCGCGCAGAAGCGCGCAGACGACGAGTGACCGCGCTCTGATCGCGCGCGGCGCGCAGCCATGTGGCGTCGTGTGTCGCTCGCGCGTCGCGGTGGCCTTGCGCGTCGATCAGCGCGAGACGCGAGCTTCGGGGTTCCACTGGGCGGTCATGGACCAGCTCATCTGGCACGGAAGCGTGACGAACTGAGACGGACCGACGCCGATCAGATCTCGGCAGTCCGCGCCGGCCGCCACCGCCCATCCGACGCTCTCTCGCAGCTCTTCGAGCGCGGGAAACCCGTCGCGCCTCGCCCCTCCATCGACGCCCGCATCCGTGACGATCATCGGGTCTCGCATCGCATCGGCGTCGACCATCGCGTCCACGAGCGGGTCGACCGCGCGACCGCCGCTGTCTGCGAGCGGGTCCAGCGGAGGAAACGTCCCCGCGACGCGCCCCTCGATCACGTCGAATCGTCGCAGCGCACACGCCCCGAGCTCTCGACGGCGGTCTGCGTTGCGCACGGCGACGATGCGATCGTCCACGAGCCGAAACGCTCCCGTGGCGCCATCGACCGTCGCTTGCGCGGAGATCCCCGCCGCGCGCACGCGCCACGAGAGCGACTGTTGCCCGTTGATGATCACCTCGGCGTCGTACGCGAGCGACGTTTGCGCGGACGGCGCCCCCGCGCCGCACGAGTTGTTCGTCATTAATGCGCGCACTCGAAACACCGCGCCGTTGCCGACGCGGGGACCGGTTTCACAGGCCGCGCTCGCGAGGAGCGCAACCAGAGTCGACGCGACGGCGAGGCGATTCATAGCGCTGCGCGCGAATAGCACCCTGCCCGTGCGGGCCGCGAGTTTTCGACAACTCTCCGGCGAGCCCGCGTTGCAGAAGCGAGCGATCAGCGAACGGACTGGCCAGCGACGAGGCGCGCGAGCTGACCGCTGATCACTTGATTTTCGCTCACTGAATAGCCCTGGCGCTCGCGCACGATCACGCCATTGCGATCGACCCACACGCTGAACGGCGGGGCGGCCGGGACTTGAAACTGGTTCTTCACCGACGAGTTGACGTCCCACACGACGGGAAACGTCAGCCGCAGCGTCCTGACGCGGTTGGGCGCGTTGGCGATGGTCTGCCCGTTGTCCATCGCGACGGCGACGACCATGAGACGCCCTGCGTACTGCTGGTACATCTGCTGGTAGAACTGCATCTCCTGAAGGCAGGGGGCGCACGTCGTGTCCCAGAACAAGATCACGACCGGCCTTC
>LNEO01000119.1 GCA_001465015.1 Deltaproteobacteria bacterium Ga0077539
GGCGGCGGCTAGCATGAGCGAACGGGCGAGCGTCTTCATCGGCGCAATCGACGTAGCAGACCCTGGGTTTCATTCAAAGACCGATCACAGAGGAGCAAAGTGCGCTCGGGGAGGTGCCCTGGATTGCGGCAACCATGGGAGTCGCGGTATCGCTCGTTCGTGGCTTTCCCGTCTGAGCACCGAGGTTTTTCGAGGATGAATCGCTTCTGGCATCGCGCCGCGCAGCTCGCGGCTCCTTCACTTGCGCTCGTGACCGCGCTCTCAGCGTGCGCTCCACCGGTGACGCCGGCAGATGGCGGGGCCGACTCCAGCGTAGACGTCGTCGTGGACTCGCCAGATCCGCCATACAACTCGCGGCTTTTCGGGCGGTGTCGAAACAACACCGACTGCGCAGAGGGCCTGACCTGCAAGACCGAAGACGGCGCGGGCTGGTCCGGTGGGATCTGCACGAGGACGTGCAGCGGGAGCTTCGAGTGCTCGGACGACACGCGTCCCGAGGTCTCAGGGTTTTGCGGCACGCAGGACGGCGAGCGAATCTGTCTGCGCGAGTGCCTCAACGGCTACGACTGCGGCCGCGAGGGATACAACTGCGCCCAGAACAACCCGAACGACACGGCGATGAACCCGCTTCGGCTCTGTCGCCCGTCGTGTACGGCGACGTCGTGCCGCTACGGAAACGTCTGCAATTTCTGGACTGGAAAGTGCCAGGCGCCGAGCGCGCCGCTCCCTCCGCCGGGCCAGGACATCGGTCAATCCTGCATGAACATGGGGATGACCAGCAACTGCCGCTCTGGCGAGTGCGTCGCTGCGACGACCTCGAGCGGCGTGCACACGGGGTGGAACGCTGGGTATTGCACGGGTTCGTGCACGCTCACCGCGGGATGGAGCAGCGCGCAGCTGTGGGGCGGCACGGAGTTTCCGCGCGCGAATTGCCCGATGGGCGCGATCTGCTTCCCCGACGGAACGCCCGGCATCGCCGAGCGCGATCCAGGCACTTGCTTCAAGGAATGCCGGTCGGATAGCGACTGCCGCCAGAGCGAGGGCTACGCCTGCCGCCGCACGTTCAACCGTGGCGCGCGCCCGTTTACCTGGACCAACGGCATCTGCCTGCCGCGCTCGTGCGACCCCGCGCCGACAGCGATGGACGTGTGCCCGAGCGGCTTCTACTGCGAAGGTCAGCGACGGTCTCAGGGCGGCATGACCGTCACCGTCGGTGTGTGCCGCCCTGGCACCCGACCGGTCGAGCCCGGACCCGAGCCCACGGTCGAGCCTGGACCCGAGCCCACCATCGAACCGGGACCCGAGCCCACCATGGAGGCGGGCACGGACGCGTCCGACGATGCGACCGACGCGACCCTGGACGCGGACGGTTTGGACGCTGCAGGCTGATTCGTAGCGGTTTGCTTCACGGCAACGTACAGATCTCTTGAACGCGAACTCGCGGTGCTGGCCCTTCGATCGCAAGACCAACTGAGCTAGACTCTCGCAGTCCGTCACTTCTTCGACGCCACCGACCCACTGAGGAACTCATGAACACGCTTCGCAGCTTGATCACTGGTGCCGCGCTCTCTGCGCTTGTTGGCATCGGGTGCGCACCCGCAACGATGCAGCCCACGGACTCCGGCGTCGGCGGCTCCGATGCTTCCGCCGCCGAAGCTGGTACCTGCCGCGCGCCGACGATCGCCGAGCCCTGCTCGATGGAGGGCTGCAAGTTCGCGCCGCTCAACCTGCCGTACTGCGACGGCAGCGGCGAGTTCGACTTCTACGGCCAGACGTTCTGCTCTGCGCGGGTCACGCTGGTGGTGATCTCGGCTGGGTGGTGCGTTCCGTGCCAGCAAGAAGCGGCGGAGATGGAAAGGGAGATCGTTCAACCGTACGCGGGACGCGTGCGCGTCGTCACCGTCTACTCGCAGGGCGTCACGCGACCGAGCGTCGCGACTGCGTCCGCGTGTATGGCGTGGAAGAACCGCTACCGGTTGACCAGCCACATGCTGCTCGACGCCAACGAGATCGCGAGCCGCTACTTCCCGAACCAGGCCTTTCCGGCCAACCTGATCATCGACGGCGACGGCACGATCCGCCACCGCGTCTACGGCACCAGCCGCGGACTGCAGTCGCTCAAGGATCAGATCGACGGTTTGCTGGGGAACTGAGCGAGTTCGCGGTACCGTCGCGACCGTCGTGATTGCTCGACGAACGAAGCTCGCTGCGGCTGCCTGCGCCCTCTCGCTCCTCTCTGCGACGAAGGTCGCCGACGCGCAGGTGAACTTTCGCCTGCCCGGCCTCGGGCCCACGTCGTTCACCTTCACCAACACGAGCTTCTTTACGTGGCGACGATCGAACTTCGATCAGATCACCGCGGACGACAATCTGCTGTCGTTTACCGAGCGGTTCGACTCGCAGTTCACCGCTCCTCCGTGGCGCTTGCAGGTCAGGCTCGACGCGTTTCTGCCCGGACTGCTCGCGCCAGGCGCCGCCGGTGCGAGCGCGCCGCCGACCTTCTGTTACACGGGCCCGAACAACATGCCCACGTGTCCGGGCAGCCTGCATTGGGACGTTCGCCTCGAGCGCGTGGCGCTCTCGTACACGGGCGATCAGGTGAGCTTCGACCTCGGTGATTTCTACGCCGCGATCGGTCGCGGATTGCTTCTCTCACTGCGCAAAGTCGACCCGCTCGGGACCGACACCACCGTTCGTGGCGCCAACGTCACCGCCGAGCTCGAGCGCTTCACGCTGCGAGGGATGATCGGCTACCTCAACCCTCAGAACCTCGATCCGCTGACGCTCATCACCGTGCAGGACTACGGCGAGGCCATCGCCCTCGGCCGAGACGCCGCGCGAACCACGACGGATTTTCTCGGCGGCGTCGATCGAATGGTCGCGGTCGACGCGCTCGCGCGCCTCGGCGAGAACAACGACGTCGAGGTGGGTCTCGCCGGCGTTCGCGTGCACTACCCCGAGAGCATGCAGCGAGAGTCCTTCGTTGACACGTTTGGCTATCGCATGGCGGTTCCGTCGCTCGCGGATGGAGCGCTCTCGCTCTACGGCGAAGTGGTCGGGCTCCGCCGACTCACGCAGGAGTACACGACCACCGGCGGCGGGATGAACATCACCCGCACGGGGCTTCGCGCGAATCCGCTCGAGTTCGGCCGCGCGATTTATCTCAGCGCGCAGCTCAACCTCGGAAACCTCTCGGCGCAGCTCGAGTTCAAGGACTACCGCAACTTCTTGCTCTCGCCCGACGGGGGAGGCTCGAGCCTTCGGCGCATCTACAACAACGCTCCGCCGCTCGAGCGCGAGGACGTGCAGTTTCGCTCCAACTCGAACACGCGCGGAGCGCTCGCGCGCATCGAGTACGCGTTTCGTCCGAGCCCATGGGTGGGCGGCATTACGCTGGTCGGCTCGGGCTTCACTGAAAACAACGCCCCCGATCCGTGGGATCCGTCGGGCTACGGCGTGGCGCACGGCTACCTCACGCTGCGACGCAACGTCGACGGCGCGGACTACGCAGCGCCATCGACGGTGGGCGGCGGTCAATCATCGGGCGCCGTCGGAGCGCGGCCCGCGGGCGCATCGTGGATCCTCGTGGCCAACGCGGGCTACCGGATGGAGTTCATCAACAACCGTCGCGGAGCCGGCTGCAACACCGGGAATCCTCGCGACGGATGCCGCGACGCCTACGCGCCCGACTGGCACATCGCGCACGCGGACATCGATATCGCGTTTCCGATCGTGGCGAACCACGCGCTCGACATCAAGCTCGACGGCCGTATCGAGACGCGCTGGGACGACTTCCTCATCGACAACGCGGGGACGCGCGCCGGGTTCTACACGTTCTTTCGCGGCGGCGTCGTGGCGGCGTACTCGTACCAGGATCGCCTTCAAATCAGCGGGATTTTCAGGGTCGACACCACCAACACCGGCAAGTTCGTCGAGGGCATTCCGAGCGGCACCAACGTGCCGCCGTCGGTGTTTCCGGGCGGCGAGGTTCGGTGGATGTTCACGCCAGGCAACGTGCTTCGAGTGTTCGGCGGAATGACCGCGGGCGGGCGTCTGTGCACGGGCGGGGTGTGTCGTGACGTTCCGCCGTTTCAAGGCGCGCTAGCGGAGTTGATCCTGCGCGTGTGACAATCGCCCGCATGGGTACTTTTGTCGTTCGCCTTGCATCCGCGCTGGTCGCCGTGTCTTCCCTCGCCAGCGCTGGCTGCACCGTGGGTCGATCGATCCTCGGCGGACCAGAGGAGGACGGCGGAACAACCAGCGACATCACTGGACCGGACGCCGCGCTGGACGCGAGGGACACAGACGTCGTTTCGACGGACACGAGGCCCGGCTGCACGTCGGACAACGAGTGCCGCGCTGATCAGTACTGCGACCTCCGATCGGGACAGTGCGCGCCTGGCTGCTCGCGAGACGAGGGTTGCTCCGGCGAGACGCCGCGCTGCAACACGGTGTCGCACACGTGCGTTCCGTGCGTGATGGACTCGCACTGCCCATCCGGGCAAGTCTGCCGCGGAAATCGCTGCGTGATGGGCTGCTCCGCCGCGCAGCCGTGCCCGATGGGACAGACGTGCTGCACCGACGCGTGCATCGACACGCAGTCCAACTCGGCCAACTGCGGCGGCTGCGGGATGGCGTGCATGGTGCCCAACGCCGAGCCGTCGTGCTCGATGGGGCGATGCGCGGTCGGGCGCTGCTCGGGCAACTTTGGCGACTGCGACAACAACGCGGCCAACGGCTGCGAGACGGACACCAGCGCGAGCGCCAGCAACTGCGGACGCTGCGGCAATCCGTGCCCCGCGCCACCCAACGCCACGGCGACGTGCGCCAGCGGGATGTGCGGCTTTCGATGCAACGACGGCTTCGCCGACTGCAACATGAACGCGGCCGACGGGTGCGAAGTGGACCTTCGAACCACCGTCGACAACTGCGGTCGCTGCGGCGCGATGTGCACCATCGCCAACGGCGTCGCCGCGTGCGTCGCGGGGATGTGCAGGGTCGGTCGGTGCTCTCCCAGCTTCGAGAACTGCGACAACAACGACGCCAACGGCTGCGAGGTCAACACGAGCAACGACGTGAGCAACTGCGGCGGCTGCTCGCGGGTGTGCGGGATGCTTCCCAACAGCACGCCCGGCTGCGCGATGGGCGCGTGCGGAATCGGGATGTGCCTCCCGGGCTTCGCCGACTGCAACCGCATGACGAGCGACGGGTGCGAGGTGAACACTCGCAGCAACACGATGAATTGTGGTGCGTGTGGACGCAGCTGCAACCTCGCCAACGCGACGAGCGACTGCTCGGACGGCGCGTGTCGGCTCGTGCGATGCAACCCTGGCTTCGCGGACTGTGACGGCAACCCGCTCAACGGCTGCGAGACCAACACCAACACGGACATCGATCACTGCGGCGGATGCGGGCGGGTGTGCCCTGTTCCTCCCGGCGGCGGGGCGGCGTGCAATATGGGCGTGTGCGGGATCAGCATGTGCGTCCGCCCGCGAGCGGACTGCAACATGAACGCGGGCGACGGCTGCGAGGTCGACACCGACACCGACGTCCGTCACTGCGGCGCGTGCAACGCGCCCTGCGCGACGCCCGCCAACGCGTCGCCCGGCTGCTCCCGCGGGATGTGCGGCATCAACACATGCAACCCAGGGTTCGCCGACTGCAACATGAACCCTGCGGATGGATGCGAGACCAACATCGCGCTCGACCCGCGCAACTGCGGCAGCTGCGGGCGCGTGTGCGCCTCGCTGCCCAACGCCTCGCCCACGTGCGCGCTGGGAATGTGCGGGCTGGGAGCGTGCCTCCCTGGCTTCGCCAACTGCGACGGGATGATCGCGAACGGCTGCGAGAGCCAGCTCGCCACGAGCAACGTCCACTGCGGACGCTGCGGCAACGCGTGCACCGGCGGACAGTCGTGCGTCAGCGGGACGTGCCAGTGCCCCGCGGGGCAGTCTCTGTGCAGCGGCGTCTGCACGAGCCTCGGGACGGACACGCGCAACTGCGGGGCGTGCGGCAGGGCGTGCATCGCTGGACAGACGTGCGTCGCGGGGAGCTGCCAGTGCCCTGCGGGGCAAACGCTGTGCGGTGGAGTGTGCGTCAACGCGCAGACGGATGTTCGCAACTGCGGCGGCTGCGGGCGCGTGTGCGCCGTCGACCAGACCTGCGTGATGGGCGCGTGCATCGGCACGGGGCAGCTGCGCTTCACCGCCACGTGGTCGCGCGCGGGTGATATCGACCTGCACGTCGTGCCTCCGTGCGGGACCGAGATTTCGTACCTGACGCGCATGGCGTGCGGCGGATCGCTGGACCGCGACGACACGTCGGGAACAGGCCCAGAGAACATCTTCTGGGCGAGCGGCGCTGCGACGGGCAACTACAACGTCTGCGCCGTCCCCTTCTCGGTCACGGGCCCGACCACCGTGACGGTCAACGTCGTCCGGGGCGCCGCGACGGTGCGCACGTTCACGCGCACCTACTCTGCCAGCACAGGAAATCAAGCGTGCTCGCCGAGCTCGCCGAGCTTCCTCGGGACGTACGTTTTCTGATCGACGAGCGAGGGCTTCCCTCCGTTTCGTCAGCGGATCTCGAGAGAGACCGTAGAGCGAGTGATGATGAGCAAGATGACTAGAGTGATGAGCGCAGCGGCGGGCCTCCTCGTGGGCTGCGCAGCGGTGCTCGAAGCCGGCGCGGCGAACGCGCAGGTGATCCAGCGCTTCGCGCTTCGGGTCGAGCTGGGCGCAGGCACGGTGTTGAGCGAGCACACGCGCACGGTGCGCGGCTACGACTCGGCGCACGTGCAGCTCTCGCCGCGGCTCGCCTTCAACCCGATCGACTGGTTTGCGATCCAGCTCTCGATCAACACGGGATTCTTCTTGTCCAATCAGCAGGGCGTCGCGCTCGGACAGACGCTGATGACGCAAGGGGGCATCCGCTTCGAGCCGATGCTCGGCCGGGTCGGGCGGCTCTTCGTCGACGGGAACTTCGGCTTCACGATCACCGGCGACGACCGCCGCTTCGGACTCGACACGGGCTTGGGATTCGAGTTTCAAGCCGCTCGATGGCTCGGGATCGGGCCCGTCGGACGGTTTCACTTCGTCATGCAGGACCCGCAGAATCGCTTCCCGCAAGACGCGATGTTTTGGAGCGCGGGCCTCGCGACGACGTTCCGCGTTCCTGCGCCGGATCCCGTGGCGGCTGTCGAGCCCCCGCCGCGACCGGTCGACACCGACAGCGACGGCGTGCTCGACCCCGATGACCAATGCGTGAGCGAGCCGATGGGCTCGCGGCCGGATCCTGCGCGACGAGGGTGCCCGATGCGAGACACCGATCGCGACGGGGTCTTCGACGACGAAGACCAATGCGTGAGCGAGCCGCAGGGCGAGAACCCCGATCCGGCGCGACGCGGCTGCCCCGATGGGGACGCGGACTCCGACGGAGTGCGCAACGCGCTCGACCAGTGCAGAGACGTTCCGCAGGGCGAGCGTCCGGACCCCGCGCGCGCGGGCTGTCCGCTGCAGGACCGAGACAACGACACAGTCCCTGATGCGACCGATCACTGCCCCGATCAGCCGGGCGCGCCGCACTCGGACCCGCAGCGCAACGGCTGCCCTGGGCTCGTGCGCGTGCAAAACGGAATGATCCAGATCATGGCGCCCGTTTACTTCGCGACCAATCGCGACACGATTTTGCGCAGGAGCTTTCCAGTGCTCGACGCGGTGGTCGACGCGATTCGAGCGTCGCCCGAAATGCGACGCATCAGCATCGAGGGACACACCGACGACGTCGGCAACGACGCTCGCAACATGAGCCTGTCGCAGCGGCGCGCGTGGAGCGTGGTCGAGTACATCCACAGCCACGGGATCGCGGCGACGCGGCTGCGCGCGCAAGGCTTCGGCGAGACGCGACCGTTGCGTCCGCTCGAGGGCCTCCGAAGACGCGCGCTTCGCGACGCGCGCGCGCAAAATCGGCGCGTCGAGTTTCGTATCGTCGCCGAGTAGCGGGCGCGGATCGCCGCGAGCCGGACGTATAGTATGCGCGTCCAGTGCCTCCGCCCATCTACGCCAACGGCGCGTTGCTCGCGCGTCGATTCGAGATCATCCGACGCATCGGCGAAGGCGGAATGGGGGTCGTGTACGAGGCGCTCGACAACGAGCGGCAGCAGCGCGTCGCCCTGAAGAGCATCACGCATCCAGATCCGACCGCGATTTTTCGGTTCAAACGAGAGTTTCGCGCGCTGGCGGACATCGCGCATCCGAACCTCGTTCCGTTGTACGAGCTCGTGTCCGACGGCGAGCAGTGGTTCTTTACGATGCAGCTCGTCGAGGGCGTCGACCTCGCGCAGCATCTTCGACCCCCCTTGAAGCCGGAGGCCGTCGCGTCGAATGGGGCGGATCGGCACGCGATCGCCGAGGTCGAGCAACCCGGTGAGGCTGTGCTCGCGAACGCGCTCGAGACAGCGCCGGATCGAGGAGGGGCGCTGGACCCGCACCGCGAGCAGAAGAAGCGTGTGCTCGAGGACTACGACTGGACGAAGGTTGATTACCAGAAGGTGCGATCGACGTTTGCGCAGCTCGCGAGCGCGGTGCGCGCGCTGCACGAAGCGAACAGGCTCCACCGCGACTTGAAGCCGTCCAACGTGCTCGTTCGACCGGATGGATCGGTAGTCGTCCTCGATTTCGGGCTCGTCGCCGAGCTCGAGCCGAGCGACTCGACCGCGAAGCGAGCGGCGCTGGACGAGCGAATCGAGGCAGCGCTCGCCAGACCGCATCGGCCCGACGGCGCGCCCGAGCGCAGCGTCGCCTCCTTCTCGAGCTTGGGGAGCCGCGCGGTCGTTTCGGACGACATCGTGACGGGAACCATCCCGTACATGGCACCAGAGCAGGTCACCGGCGACGAGCTCACCGCCGCCTGTGATTGGTACGCGTTCGGCGTGATGCTCTTTCAAGTGTGCACCGGGCGTCTGCCGCACGAGGGCGCGCCGTCGAAGATCATGGTGAGCAAGGTCACGACGACGCCGCCGTCGCCGATCGCGCTCAACCCGACCGTTCCGCGACCGCTCGACGCGCTCTGCGTAGCGCTGCTCGCGCAGAAGCCCGAGGCGCGACCGCACGGATCGGCCATCCTCGAGCAGCTCGGGGCGAAGCGAATCTCGCAGCGATTCGAGGCGATCGGCGATCCTTCGCGCCGGGCGTTCGTCGGAAGGCGGGCGGAGCTCGACGCGCTGTCCGAAAGCCTGAAGCGCGCACGCGAAGGCTCGTCGGAGCTCGTGTGCATCCGAGGCGCGCACGGCGCGGGAAAGTCGTCGTTGATCGATCACTTCGCGCGGACATCGCTCGCGGACGCGACGCTGTTGCGGGGTCGCTGCTTCGAGCACGAGTCGGTTCCGTTCAAGGCGATCGACGGCGTGATCGACGCGCTCGTGCGGCACCTCTTGTCGTCCCACGGCGCGGCGCTCGCCGACGTACCTTCGGCCGAGGTCGCGGCGCTCGTAACGGTGTTTCCGGTGTTGGCCCGCAGCGGCGCGGTCTTCAGGAAGGTCCGAGGCGTGAGCCTCCCGGAGCTACGCACGACCGTCGAACAGCTGGCGCTCGACGGACTGCGGTCGATCTTCGCGGCGTTGGCGCGAGAGCGGCCGTTGGTGATCGTGATCGAGGACGCCCAGTGGGCCGACGTCGAGGGACTCCGAGCGCTCGCGCGACTGTGGGACAGCCCGGCGGTCGTTTGCATGGTGGTGTTCACGTACAGCGACGAGCTCGAGGGCAGCGCACCGGTGCGCGAGCTCACTGCGCAGTGCGCCGCGCGTCCGACGCTGCGACGAACGACGATCGCGCTCGGCGATCTGCCGCAAGACGACGCGCGGCAGCTCGTCCGCGCGCTCCTCGCGAGAAACAAGGCTCTGGCCGAGGACGACCTGTGGGTCGAGCGGATCGTCGATTGGAGCGACGGCAGCCCGTGGCTGATCGAGCTGTTGATCGAGTCGCACGTTTCGCTCGGCGCGATCGCGCGCGGCCAGAGCCTCGATGCGTTGCTTCGCGCGCGCGCATCAGCGCTCAGCGAGTCGCAGCGAGCGCTGCTCGACGTCATCTGCGTCTCGTCGCGGCGCCTGACGGTGCGGGTCGCGCTCGACGCGGCGCTCGGCCGGTTCGACGAGCCCGAGACGTTGACGGCGCTCAACAAAGCGCAGCTCGCAAAGACGTCGGGGCCCACGCTCGACGACCTGGTCGAGCCGTTTCACCCTCGTGTTCGCGACGCGATCGTTCGGACGATGGGAGTCGAGGCGAAGAGGCTGGCGAGCGAGAAGCTCGCGCGGGCGACTGAGCGGGCTGGTCGGTCGCGCTGACGGGCATCGTCGATGGGTCCGCGGCTCGGGCTAGAAACCTCGCGCTGACCCTCGAACGCGGGGCGATTGCGTTGTCTACTCGCGGGTCTCATGAAGACACTCGCGGGAAAGACCCTGTTCATCACTGGCGGCAGCCGTGGAATCGGCCACGCCATCGCGCTCCGAGCCGCGCGCGACGGCGCGAACGTCGTGATCGCGGCCAAGACGGCCGAGGCCCATCCGAAGCTTCCGGGCACGATCTACACAGCGGCGAAGGACGTCGAGGCGGCGGGCGGACGAGCGCTTCCGTTGGTCGTGGACGTTCGCAACGAAGAGCAGGTGAACGAGGCGGTCGACGAGGCGGTCCGAGTCTTCGGCGGCATCGACGTTCTCGTGAACAACGCGTCGGCGATCTCGGTGACGAACACGCTCGCGACGCCGATGAAGCGCTACGACCTGATGCACGGAATCAACGTTCGCGGCTCGTTCGTGTGCATGCGCGCGTGCGCGGCGCACCTGACCAAGAGCGCAAACCCTCACGTGCTCACGCTCTCGCCGCCGCTCTCGCTGGCGGCCAAGTGGTACGGCGCGCACGTCGCGTACACGATTTCGAAGATGAACATGAGCATGCTCACCCTCGGATGGGCCGAGGAATTCCGCAGCGAAGGCATCGCGTGCAACTCGCTCTGGCCGAGGACGCTGATCGGCACCGCCGCGATTCAGAACCTCCTCGGCGGCGACGAGATGGTGGCGCGCTCGAGGCTCCCGACGATCATGGCCGACGCAGCGCACGCGGTGCTGACTCGTCCGTCCCGCGAGTGCACGGGCAACTTCTTCATCGACGAGGAGGTTCTGCGAAGCGAAGGGGTCACGGACTTTCGCGAATACTCGACGGACCCGTCGATCGAGCCGCTGATCGATCTGTTTTTGGACTGACTTTCAGCGCGGGGGGAATTCGGGCGCGGCGACAGAGACAGAGTATGTCCGTCACGAGCTTGCGAACCGCGTCGCGACCGCCCAGGATCAGGGTGTGCGCGCGTCGCGATCGTCGTCCCAACGAGCTCTCTCCGAGCTGCATGTCGTGGCGACGGACGAGCATCGTCGCGCGCGGCTGCTGGCTGCGGCGCGCGAGGGTGGGGCTGCGATCGCGCCGTCGACGATCACGATCGACGCGCTCGTTCGAGCAATACACAGAGCGGTTCTGCCGCACGTCGCGCTGGCGCATCCGCTGATCGATCGCGTGGCGGCGTCGCTCGCGGCGACGAGGGTGCGCGGCGGCGAAGGGTACACGCGGGCGACGTCGCTCTCGAGCGCGCTCGACGTGCTCCGCCGCAACGCGATCGACGGAGACGCGCTCGAGAAGGCGTTGGCCGAGGTCGACGCGAGCGAAGACGGCGCGCGAAAGCGCCTGCGCGCGCTGGCGGACGCCTCGCGGCTCGTGGACGAGCGGCTCGAGGCCGAGGGGCTGATCGCGAAGGCGGGGCTCGAGGCGGTGCTCGCGCGGGCGATCGACGCGATGGACGCGAGCGATTCGCTTCCTCTGCCGATCGGTCCTGGGCCGACGTCGGTGCGCGTGACGTTGGGGCCTGCGGGGCTGGATCTGTCGAGGGCCCGGCTTCTGGCGGCGCTGGGTCGCGCGCTGCAGCGACGCGGCGGAGGGCTGACGCTGCGAGTGCTCGCCGAGCCAGCGCGCGAGCGATGGAGCGCGTCGCTCGACCGCGCGCTGCGCGTCTTCGAAGACGACGAAGAGTCGCCGATCGAGCTCGAGCTCGGGCTGCGCGAAGAAGACAGCGAGACGCATCCGGGTCTCGTGGCGTTTGCCGACGCGCTCGCCGCAGGCGGCCGCGCGAAGGACGCGCCCGTCGAGCTCGCTGAGGCGCACGGCCCAGACGAGTCGGCGCGCTGGGCGGTCGCGACGATCGAGCGATGGATCGACGAGGGGATCGAGGCCGAGTCCATCGCGATCGTGCTCCGCACAGGCGCGTCGGACGAAGTCGAGCCGGTCTTGCGCGCCCTCGAGGAGTCGGGGCTGCGGCCGAGGCTCGAGGGCGCTTGCGCGCGGGGCATCGAGCGGCCGGGAGCGGCGACTGCGTTGATTTCGTTGGCGCGTGCGCTGGCTGAAGGCGGCGAGGTCGAGCGCGTGACCTTCGCGCTCGCGGCGTTGGCGGGACCCAAGTCGATCCGCGGCCACGCGCCGACGACGCTGGCGCACGCGGCGCGAGCGGTGCGCGCGCGGACGATCTTCGACAGCAAGCTCGAGACGCTGGGGCGGCACGTTTCGCCGGCGACGGCCGAGGCAGCGACGGCGCTTCGCGAGCTCGTCGCGCCGCTCGGCTCCGAGGGGACGGTCGATCAGCACTGCGCGCGATGGCTGCGTTTCTTGCGAGAAATCGCGCCAGCGTCGAGGCACCAAGAGAGCGCGCGATCGCTGGGTCGGCTGGGGATGGACGAGCCTTCGGCGAGGGCGATGCTCCGCGCCTCGACCCGCGAAGAGCGAGCGATCGACGCGATCGAGCGGGCGATCGAGCAGCTCGCGCCCCGCGCGCGACGCGCAGGCCTCACGGCGCCGATCGACGCCGAGTCCTTCGCGGCGCTTCTCGAAGACGCGGCAGAAGCGGCGCGCGAGTCGCTCGAGGGCGCGAGCGACGCAGGCACGAGCGGCGTAAGAGTGACCAGCGTCGAGGCCGTCGCGGGCGCGACGTTTCGCGGCGTGGTGGTGGTGGGGCTCGAGGACGGCCGGTTTCCGGCGCACGTCGAAGAGGACTCGCTGCTCGGCGAGGTCGAGCGTCGCGCCGTGAAGAAGAGCGCGGGCGTGCTCGTGCTCCGGCGCGGAGCGAAAGAAGACGAAGCGCAGCTCTTTCTCTCGGCGTGCGCCGCGGCGAGCGAGCGGCTGGCGCTCGTGGGCGCGCGGCACGACGCGGGAGGCCGAGCGCTCGCGCCCTCGCCCTTCATGGTGGATGTGCGCCGGGTTCTCGACCGCGCGCCGCAGTGGATCACGCATGATCCGCTGGCGCGATCGCGGACGGTGCTCGCGCGAGGCAGCGAGCGGCTGACGAGGGCGTGGGCCGGGTGGCCGTCGCGTGAGGCGATCGTGAAGGCCTCGGCGGACTCTGGCGCGCGCGCGCTCTTCGACCGCGTTCGCTCGGCGATCGATCGCGCGGAGATCGAGCGAGAGCGCACAGAGTTCTTCGCGGGGCTGCGCGCGGAGCCGGGCCGATTTTCGGGCCGAGTGGATCACGACGCGCGCGCGGTCGAGGCGCTCGAGCTCGCTCGGTACGCGACCACGTCGTGGCCGCTCGACGTCACGTCGCTCGAGCGCACCGCGCGCTGCGCGTTCAAGGCGTTCGCTCAGCAAGTGCTCGAGCTCGAGCCCGAAGACCTCCCGTCGCTCGCGCTCGACGCGAAAGAGCGCGGCCATCTCTTGCACGCGCTGCTCGAGGCCGGACAGAAGGCGCTGCACGGCACGCAGGGTCGGCCGCGCGCGGTTCGATGGGAGAAAGTCGAGACCGCGCTCGATCAGGCAGCGGCGCGCTTCGGCGCGGATCTTCCCCACGCGGACGGCGATCTTCTGCGCGCCGACACGGTGGCGATTCGACGGATGATCGAGGGCTTTCTCGAGGGGCGCATGGACGCAGACACGCGCTGGAGCGTGGTGGCGACGGAGGTCGCGTTCGGCCCCGAGCGCGAGTGGTCCGCGCTCGAGGTCGAGGTCGACGGCGAGGCGCCCATCGTGCTCCGCGGTCGAATCGACGGCGTCGAGCGGCTGGACGAGTGCGTGCGCGCGGTCGAGTTCAAGAGCGGGCGCGGCGAGGGATTTCGCAAGCGTTTGCGCGAAGGAGCGCTCGACACACAATTTCAACTCGTCGTGTACGCCTCGGCGCTGTATCGCGCGGTGCGCGAGGGGCGCGTGGACGCGACGGGCGTCGACGTCGACGGCGTGTACGTGGGCTTTCGCGACCAGACCGAGCACGGGCTCAAAGAGGTCCTCGCCAAGCCCCGTCGAGGCTCGGGCGAAGCGCCGATCGCCGACGTCGAGTCGCTCGTGCGCGAGGGCGCGCAGGGCAAGGGCGCGCTCGGCGACGCGATCCGCAAGGCGGTGCTGCCGGTGCGGCAAGGGGTGTTCGCCCCGCGGCCGCGAGACTGCGATTTCTGCAACGCGCAGTCGCTCTGTCGCGTCGAGCGCGGGCGCGAAGAGCGCTGATCCGCGATCGCATGTGACATTTTCTGTCCGTTGTCCCTCGCCTGTGGCGGAGACGCGACGCACACTCCGAGGTCCCGATGACCGATCGAGCAGCGCTCTTTTCGTTCTCGAAGAACACGCTCCTACGCGCCGGCGCCGGCACAGGAAAGACAGAGGCCCTCGCCACGGTCTACCTGCACCTCGTCGGCGGCTTGTGCGACCCGGAGGTGTGGGGCAAGCAAGGGGTGTCGTCGGAGCGAATCGTCGCGCTCACGTTCACCGAGAAGGCCGCGATCGAGATGCGCGAGCGCATCGCGGAGGCCATTCGCGTCCTGTCTTTCGAAGACAGCCCGGTCGGGATCGACGCGAGCGATCCCCGTGTGCGCGAGCGCGCGGCGCGGCAGTGGGCGCAGTCGCGAGCGCTCGATCGCGCGGCGACGGCGCGCCTGCTCGCGCTCGGCGAGAGCGCCAACCGCCAGGGCCGCCCGATCCCCGATCGCGCGACGTGGCAGCGGGTCGGCTTCGCCCTCGGCAACGCGCGCATCGGAACGTTTCACGGCTTCGCCGCAGGCGTGTTGCGCGCGGTCGCCCTCGACCTCGGCATCGACCCGACCTTTCGCGTGACAGAGCCCGAAGAGGCAGATCGGCTCCTTCGTGAAGCGATTATCGAAGCGCTGTCCGGCGCAGCCCGCCACGAGGTCGACGCGGTCGCGGACTTGATGGCCGCCGCAGGAGGCCTCGACCCCGAAGGCGATCGAGGCGTGGTCGTGCGCTTCGTGTCGATGGTCCACTCGCTCGATGAGTCGGGCTCGAGCGACGACGAAGTGTCCGAGGGCCCCGTGCTCGACGCGACGCCGCCGCAGCCCTTCATCGCCGCGGACGCGATCGAGCGCTTCGCGCGCGCGTGCGAAGGGGTCAGCGCGCTGTCGTCCGAGCGCGTTCCGGGACGGCTGTTCAAGCTCGCCGGCGGAGTCTCTGAGCTCGGCGTGATCGACACGCCTGCCAAGGCGCGGGCGTGCGTCGCGTTGCTGCGAAGCTCGCCCCTGCCGAGCAAGAACAGAACGCGCTCGATCGAAGCCGACGCCAATCGCGCGAGAGACATGGTCGAGTCGCTGCACGACGCGGCGCTCGCCGTCCACTCCGCGTGGCTCGCCGGCGCAGCGAAAGGCGTGTTGCTCGAGGCGCGACGGCTGTTTCGCGCGAAGAAGCGAAAGCGCCATGTGCTGGATTTCGCGGACCTGTTGCGAAGGCTCCGCGACGCGCTGCGAGACGAGCCGCGCATGCGACGCGCGTGGAAGCGCCGGTTCGACGCGGTGCTCGTCGATGAGTTTCAGGACACCAACCGACTGCAGCGAGACCTGCTCTACCTCCTGCGCGAGCGTCGCGACAACGCGGGCGCCGATGAAGTTTCGCCGGGCGCCGGAAGGGTTCCGACGGCGAGCGAGCTCGAGCCGTCGGGGCTCTTGCTCGTGGGCGACGCCAAGCAGTCCATCTACGCGTTTCGAAGCGCGGACGTCGGCGTGTTTCTCGAAACCGAACGCGACATCGTCAACGCCGGCGGCGTCTCGATGGAGCTCGTCGAGAGTCATCGCTCGGTGGACGCCGTGCTCGACGCGATCAACCCTGCCGCAGAGGCGCTGCTGGGCGCTGGGCTCACCGCGCACGGCGAGCGCTTCTACGACAGCGCGCGAGACGCGCTCGTGGCCGAGGCGGCCGGCGATGGAGAAGCGCGCGTAGAGCTCGTGCTCGTGTCCGGCGACACCGCGGACGAGATCCGCGAGCTCGAGGCGCAGGCCATCGCCAGACGCATCAAGAAGCTCGTCGATCCGCTCGCGAGGCACTCGCCAGGATGGCGCGCGCCGAGGCTCGACGAGATCGCAGTGCTCGTTCCGACCTGGTCGCACACCGAGCCCGTGAAGAAGGCGCTTCAACGCGAGGGAGTTCCGTACGCGCAGCTCGGCGGACCAGGCTTCTGGGAGCGGCGCGAAGTCGACGACCTCGTGGCCCTCTTGCGCCTCGTCGCAGATCCTGCGGACCGACTCGCGCTCGCGTCGGTGCTTCGTGGTCCACTCGTAGGACTGTCCGACGCCGCCCTCGCCCACGTCCTCAACAACAAGGCGATGCTCGACGACGCGCTCGATCCCCCAGCGCCCATCCGAGAGGCGCTCACGGACGACGACCGCGCGCGCCTCGACGAGGCGCGACCATCGATCAAGCGACTCGCGCGCGCGGGAGGCTCGCTTCCGCCCGACGAGGTGCTTCGCATCGTCCTGGCAGAGCGCAACTTCGCCGCAGTGCTCGCGGCGCTTCCGTTCGGCGCGCAGCGAGCAGCCAACGTCGACAAGCTCGTCGGGCTCGCCCAAGAGGCCTCTCGACGGGGCGGCGAAGAGAGCTCGGTCGCGGGCTTCGTTCGATACGTCGATCGCATGCGCGCAGCGGCAGAGCACGAGACCGAGGTGGACGTGTCCGACGTCAGCACGGGCGCCGTTCAGCTGCTCTCGATCCACGCGGCCAAGGGCCTCGAGTGGCCTGTCGTCTTCGTCGCGCAGACGTCGCGACGACGAAGAATCCACGCAGAGCGAGTGCTGCTCGACGCGCATCGCCGGGTGGTCGCCCTCCCGTCGGACTACGACGCGCCCCCATCTTTTCAAGAGCTTCGGCGCGACGCGCACGCCGCGGAAGAAGACGATCAGCGACGACTGCTCTACGTCGCCCTCACGCGCGCGAGGGACATGGCGATCGTCAGCGGCCCCGCGAGCGAAGGCGAAGGTGAGTGGCGGACCCTGTCGATGGCGCTCATGCGCCTCGCGCCCGGCGTGGTGCGAGTCATCAAGCCGGGCTTGGACGGCCCGAGCGTCGGCGTTCGTGCGAGCGGCGCGGCGAGCGCGATGACGGCGGCGACAGCGCTCTCGGAGCTCCCGCCCGCTCCTTCGCCGAGGCGCCGGACGCGCGCGCTCACCGTGCACGCCGAAGCGCTCGGCGAATTCGCGCGCTGCCCGCGCCGCTACGCGTTTCGCTACGAGCTGGGCGCGCCAGAAGAGCGCGCGCGTTCGAGCGCCCCGCGCGACCGCGTCGAGTCTCTGGTGCGCGCGACGCTTCGGTCGGCCTTGCCGTGCGCGGTCGGCGAAGAAGGAGGCGTCGTGTACGCCGCGCTCGCCGCAGAAGACGAAGACGACAGCGCCGTTCGCGAGCGCGCAGCCACGATCGCCCGCGCGGCGCTCGCGATGGAGGTCGGCAGGGCGCTCAGCGAAGAGGGCGCGCTCAGCGCGTCCGAGCTCGCGATCGCGCTTCGCGTGCAAGGAACGTCGGTCGACGTCCTGCTCGAAGCGAAGGCAGATTTCGTCGCCCGGGCCTCGGCGCTCGGCGGACGCGCGGGCTCGGTCGCCGTCGTTCGAGTCGCGCTCGAGGGGCCGAGCGTGGACGCTTCGTTCTGGCGCGACGAGCTCGAATCCGCGCGACTCGGGCTCGCGGCGCGGCTCGGCGACGAGGTCGACGTGAGCGCCTGCGTGTGGCTCGTGGGTCCCGAGCGCTCGAGCGTTCGATGGCTCGATTCGGCGGATCCCGAACGAGCGCGCGCGCAGCTAGCCGAGCTCGGCGCGGCGCTCGCCGCCTCGATCGACGAAGGCGCTTGGGAGTCGCGGGCCCGGCCGCAGTGCGAGCGGATGAAGTGCGGCTACGTCGGGCGTTGCCACGAGTGACGCGGCCGCGCGTCGGGGATCTCGCGGGTCGCGCAGTCTTTTTTGAAAACATGTGTGCGGTCATTCGCGCGCGGTCGACCGCGAATCCTCGCGCTGCGGCGCGGTCACCGCTTGAAGCGGCGGACAAGCTTCGCTCTCTCGCTGGCGGTCACCTCGCCCAACAGCAGCAGCGCGACGACGAAGACCGACGCGGCGACGGCGCACGCGGCCACCGCGGACAGCTTCGAGTCCAGCCGCACCATCGAGCCCGCGAGGGCGCCCAAGAGCGCGGCGGCCGTCGAGCGAAGGCCCGTCTTCCACGGGAGCACTGAGCCGTAGAGGCGAAGGATGTAGCCGAACACCACGAGCGCTCCGAGCGTGGTGCCGCTGGCGGTGCCGATCGCTGCCGCCGAGAGGGCGCGCTCGCCGAAGCCCGCGATCGAGAGCGCCGCGAGGTCTCCGACGAACACGAGGGCGAGCATCGTGAGCATCAGCCACGTCGCAGCGGCGACGCGCTTGGACGCGAGGATGACTGTCAGCCCGATCACCGCGAGCGCGAACGCTCCCTGCCCCAGCGCGAGCCACCGCAGCGCGCTCGCGCCAACATAGAACTCCGGTCGATACACGACACGAAGCACCGCCTCTGGAACGCCCGCGATCACCGCCAACATCGCGCCCAGCAGCAGCAGCGCGAACCGCAGCGCGCCGCGCAGCATGGTCCGAGTCGTCTCGACGTCTCCCTCCGCGGCCGCCTTGGAGACGACCGGAAAGAGCACGAACGTCACGGCGATCAGCAGCTGATACGGCAAGAACGCGAAGCTCTGCACGCTCTTGTAGACGCCGATCAGCTCCTTGACAGCCTCGAGCGTCGCCCCAGCGGTGCGAGTGAGCACCGCTTGCATCACGAGCACGTCCGCTTGGAGCACGATGTTGAGCGCGAGCTGATAGAGCAATACGGGCGCGAAGAACCCCGCATATTCTTTCGCGAACGCCGACCCAGCGGGCGCTTCGATCGATGGCTCGTTCAGCTCGGCGACGCATCGTCGGAGCCACCACTGCGAGCGCGACGAAAGTGATCACGACGCTCGCCGCCGCGAACCCGCCGACCGCGCCCTTCACCCCGAGCCCGACCCAGGCCAGGCCCACGATCAACGCCGTGCGAAGCGTCGCGAACACGATGTCGAGCGCCGCTTGCGCCACGAAGCGCTGCGCCCCGTTGAGCGACCCGACGAGCGCCGCGTACACGCAGTACATCCCTGTCACGATCGACGCGATGCGCAGCAGCGGCGGAAGGCCAGGGTCTTTCAAGAGCTGCTCGCCAATTGGGCCCGCGAGCGCCGCGAACGCGACGCTCGTCGCGACGCCGAGCGCGGCGTGCAGCGCGAGTCCGCGGCGAATCGCGGGAGTCCCGTAATTCGTCACGCTCTTGGACATGGCCTGGATGGACCCTGCCACCACGACGTTGTTCAGGATCGAGACCGCGGCGAGGACCGCGCCGTAGACGCCGTAGTTCGCTTTGCCGAGCGCTCGCGTGAGCAGGACTGGCTGCGCGAAGCCCGTCAAGAGAAACCACGCCTTCGCGAAGGTGATGATCGCGACGCCGCGTCGCGCCCGCTCGGCGACTGACTGTTCGGTAGAGCTCACGGTGCGCTCGCGCGATACCTCAGAGGGTGCGCGAGTGGAAGCGATACCCGCGATGTCGACCGCCGCGCATCACCGCCTCAACCACCGCTCGCCGACCGATTCGACCGTGATCGAGCAGCGCAGCCAGCCGCGTGCGACATGGCCAGCGGCGGACCAATCCGATACAGTGAAGATTTTGTCCTTCGATATCGCGATGAATCAGCGAAGAATACCGGCCGCTCTATGTCAGCCCTCGACGATCCTCGGATGACGCCAACGCATCTCCAGATGAGCTCGGAGCTGGCGTACCTCGACGACAGCGTCGTGGCGCTTCGTCAGGTGAGAAAGACGCTGTCGAATCAGGGGATCTTGATCGAGTGCTACACCGACGCCGACGAGCTCCTCGCCCGCGATAGCGGTCCGACGCTGCGCGCGGTGCTCCTCGACGTCGACCTCGGCGGGAGCGTCGACGGCCCCGCGGTCGCTGCGCAGCTGCGCGCGAAGCAGCCGACCCTCGAAATCGCCTTCTTTACCGCGGTCGACGCGAAGACGCGCGCCGACGAGCTCCGCGCGCTCGGGCCGGTCTTCGACAAGACCTCTCAGCTCGAGGAAGCCGTCGCCTGGCTTCGAGACCGCAGTCCTCCGACGGCGGAGCCGCGCTGACCAGCATTTTGTTACGATCTCGGAGTGACCAAGCGAGGTGCGTCGGTGATCGAGCGGGATCGCGATCGTCTGCATGCAGCAGCGAGACACCGCCGCGCGGCCGCGGTGCGCGCTGCGATCACCTGTTGCGCGACGGTCGCGTTGGTGTCAGCGCCGCGACTGGTGCATGCGCAATCGGGGTCCGACGCTTCGGCGGACGCGAGCGCCGATGGCGGCGCGCCGACCGTCGGCAGCGGTGAATGCCGCGCTGGCGCGATCGACTGCGTCTCGGCGCCGATCGAGTTTCGCAGGCGCCAAGGACTGCCCGTCGAGCTCGACTGGGACACGAACTGGGTGCCCGCGGGTTCGCCCGTCCAGGTGCGCTTTCGCGCAGCGTTCGTCGGACACACCGAGGTGCGCCTCGGAGGCGCGCTCGCCGCGTCGTGGCACCGCGCGTTCGACGTCGAAACGCCGCCCGGTCCTGCCGCGAGCGGTCTGATCGAGACCGACTACGGCATCGTTCTCAGCGCGCGAGTGCGACTTCACCTCGAGGTCACCGGCCGAACGTTCGACTGGGAAGGCAACATTCCCTACGTCCCCCGCGTGGACTTTCGCGCCACGGCGCGATCCAACATCGACCCGTGGTCCTGGTCGCGGTCCTCTGTGCGCGGGATGACCATGAGGCAGCACCTCGCCGACGTCGCGCTCACCGACGCGATCATCTCGATCCCGGGCATCTCCGGGGGATTGTCGTTCGACGCCGCCGCGAGCCTCGAGACGGGCTACCGCTCGACCCGCATTTCGTTTGCGCCCGCGCCGGACTCGATCACCGAGAGCGTCTCGCGAATCGCGATGCCGTTTCCGGGAGGAGAGCTCGCGGAGTTTCGACCGAGGCTCGAAGGAGTGCTCGATCAACGCATCACCGTCACCGTGACGCCGTCGCTGTATGTGTCGCTGCTCGGGCGGCGATGGATGATTCCGATCGTCGACGTTCCAGTGCCCATCGACACGGGCTCGCGGCCCTGGCTCTTCGACCCGCAGCGAGTCGAGTTCGCGATGCCCGACCTCGCGCCGCTCCCTTCGGTCATCGATTTCGGCGACGTCGTCGTCGGCGAGAGCGCGACGCGTTCGATCAGCGCCGACAACCGCGGCGGCAGACGACTCTTGCTCGATCGATCGACGGACATCGACTCGACCCCGTTCTCGTGGACAATGCCTCGGGTCGAGATCTCTCCTCGCGGGCTGCGTTCGCTGGAGATGACCTTCGCTCCGGCGCGCGAAGGCGGCTTCGACGTTCGAGTTCCGCTCCTCACCAGCGACCCGGACGCGCCGACGGTCTACGTCACTGCGCGAGGGCGCGGCGTGTTGCGCAGCATGCCGATGGACGCGGGATCCCTTCCGGACAGCGGTCCCGACGTATCGGATGGGTTCACGGTTGGCTCCGAGCCTCGCGGTGACGGCCGCGTGGGCCCGCAAGTGACGATGAGCGGCGGCTGCGGGTGCGCGGTTCCAACGCGCTCTTCGACGCCACGCTGGCCCCTCACCCTGTCGCTACTCGCCGCCGTCGCTGTCCTCGCTCGTCGCCGCGGTCGTTGACCTCGCGCGTACAACGCGGCTTCGACCGCGCGCGTACAACGCGGCTTCGACCTCGCGCGTACAACGCGGCTTCGACCTCGCGCGTACAACGCGCTCAGTGAGCGTCCGCTCGTGGAGCTCCGGCGTCCGGATGCAGGGCGCGCTCGACGCTCGCTCGAAGCGAGTCTTCGTCAACCTGTCCGTCGAACCGCTCGTGACCGATGAACATCGTTGGCAGACCGCTGACCGCGCACTCGCCTGCGGCGTTGCGATCGGACGCGATGTGGCTCCGCGTTCGTTCGGACGCGACGCACGTGCGAAACGCCGCGGCGTCCAGGCCGAGCTCGCGCGCGATCGACTCGGTCCCCGCCGCGGTCAAGCGCGACGCTTCGGCGCGAAAGAGCTTGTCGGCCATCGCCTCTCCCCGGCCGAGGTCCTCCGCGCAGAGCGCAGCGAGCGCAGCAGTCTGCGCGTTGGGGTGAATGCTCGTGAGCGGGAGCTGCTTTCGCACGAGCCGAACGCGCCCCTCGTAGCGCGACAGCACGCGCGTGAGCACTTCGTGTTGTCGGCGACAAAACGGGCACTCGAAGTCGGCGAACTCCACGATCGTGACCACTCCGTCGCGCTGCTCGCGCGCGATCGGACCAGGCAGGTCGGCGATGTACTGCGCCTGCGGTCCCGGCTCGCGCCCGCCCGTTCCGCCGCTGGTCGGCGCTCCTGGCGCCATCGACATCGCGAACGCCGACGCGAGCACCGCGCCGCCTCCGAAGAGCCATCGCTGCGTCGAAGACGCCGGCTCGTACGAGCGCGCTCCGAACAGCAGCGCCGCGCCGAACAACAACGCGCTCGTGTCGGTCACGACGCAGAGCTTGCACCACGAGCCGCACACGCCCCGCTGAAGGATCAGGAAGGTCAACCCGCCGAGGGCCGCGAGCGCGCCGAGAGGGGGCAAGAACTTCTTTCCCTTCTCTTCGTCCGCGAGCAGCGTGGCGCTCAACGCGAGGCCGAACGACACCAACCCGAACCACGGCAGAGAGAAGCCTCCGAACCGTTGTTCCCAACACGCGCGAACCGCAGTGCAGCCGCCACCCGGACCGCAGATCAGCGGTTCGGGCGACGCGTACTCGACGACGAGCGCCGCGGAGACCGCGAGTCCCACGAGGGCGAAGATGCGAGCCGCGAGGATGGCGATAGGACGAAGATCCACAGAGCGATTTCCTTCATTGGTACTCGGGGTTATCCGAGCTTTGCGCAGCCTGAATCGAGCGCGCCTCGATGTTGTACATCAACCCGCGAGCGGCGACTTCGTTCGATGAGACCGACCTCGTCGAGCGAGATTTGGCGTCCAGGCGCGACGCGGCTTGACGATCGATCGACAAGTGCAAGAGTTCTTTTGCAACCGCGGTGCTGGATCGAGCATCGAAGAAACGACAGCAAAGAGATCCGCGCCGTTCCTCGAAGTGAGCGGCTATTTGTGGGCTTTCATCGTCCCTCCCCTCGTTGGTTCCTCCCCCTCCCAACGGCCCGCACGATAGCCGCTCACTCCGAAGAACGGACCCGATCTCGCGTCGACACCGTCGAGAAGCGCCCTTCGAACAGCGCAGACGCCGCCCTTCGATCTGGCTTTCCTGCGTTGGTGAGCGGCAGCTCGTCGCACAACACGTAGAGCCGCGGGCGCTTGTGCGGCGCCAGGAGCTTCTCGCACTCCGCCGCAAAGGCTCTCGCGTCGAAGGTCCCCGCGCCCGAGTCTGTGACGATCGCGCACGCCACGAGCTGCCCCCACCGCTCGTCGGACACGCCGAACACCATGACTCCAGCGACGCCCTTCGCCGCGCCGAGCGCGCGCTCGACCTCGAGCGGATAGACGTTCTCTCCGCCCGTCACGATGAGGTCCGTCCGCCGGGCGACGACGTGAAGCCGCTGTTGCTCGTCGAAGAAGCCGAAGTCTCCCGTGTCGAACCAGTCGCCGTTCGCGCGCGGATCGCCGTGCAGATATCCCGAGAACAGCGTGGGTCCGCGCAGCACGATCGCGCCGACATCGCCCGCGCGAGCTCGCTCGCCTCGGTCATCGCGAATCTCGACCTCGACCCCCGATAGCGGCTCGCCCGACGAGAGGTCGAGCGCCCCTGGTGCTCGCTCGCGCTGCGTCGTCACCTGCGAGCAAGCCTCGGTGAGGCCGTACGTCGTGCGCACACGAATTCGAGCGCGCGCGCAGCGCTCGAGCAGGGTCCCAGGCGCCGCCGCGCCGCCGAGCAGCACCGCGCGCAGCGACGCCAGCGCGCCCTCGTAACCAGCGTCCAACAAGCGATGGAGCATCGTCGGAACGAAGCTCGCGATCGTCGCCGACTCTCGCGCGATCGCTTCGACGACCGCGGCCTCATCGAAGCGCGGCAGAAGGATCACGGTCTTTCGCGCCGCTGCGCAGCGGGTGAGCACCGAGAGCCCGCCCACGTGGCAGAGCGGCAGACACAAGAGCCAGCGATCGTCGTCGAGCCACCGGAGATTCTCGGCGCTCGCGGCGGCGCTCGCCGCAAACGCTCGGCGAGACAGGACCGCGCCCTTGGGGTTGCCCGTCGTTCCTGATGTGTAGAGGATCGCGAGCGGCGCCTCGGGGTCGAGCGCAGGTCGCGATCGACTGCGATCGACGCTCGGCCCGAGAGCCACGAGCGACGAGGCCAACTCTCGATCGATCACGAGCGAGCAGCGCGCGTCGCGCACGAGCGCGTCCGCCTCGCGCTCGGTCAACCGAGGATGCAGCGGCACGATCGGGATCCCTCGATCGATGAGCGAGAGCAGAACCAGCGCCGTGTTCCCGTGGTTCACCGCGCCGACCGCGACCGGCCCTCGACCCTCGCCGCGGCGACGCTCGATGTCATCCGCGATCGCTGCGCAGCGCTTCGCCAGCTCGCCGTACGTGATCGATCGTCCTTCGGTCACGAGCGCTACGCGATCGGCCGCGTCGAGCGCGGCGCGTTCGAGCGAAAACGGGTCCAACTCCTGCTCCCTGTCAGTCCTTTGCGACCGGGAGATAGACGCGCTTGTGCGGCTCGCTCGACGCAGAAGGCTCGCGCTTCGAAGGAGCGACCGGGACCTCGTCGCTCGTTCGTCGGCGCACGAAGACCACCGAGTCGAACGTCTCGATCTCGAATCGATCGCCGACGCGCGTCGCGCGAAGCAGTTTTTGTTCTTCTCGAGCTCCGACCGGAGCCACCACGACCGCGCCTTCGCGCAACGCGAGCCACGTTGAAGGGATCTCTTCGAGCGCGAATCCAACGGCGACCTTGTCGATCGTCGCCGGGTCGACGCCCCACTGAGACGGGTCCGTCGCGTCGCCGCTTCGCAATCGCACCTGGGAAATCCCTGTGAACATCGGCGCGCCGCGCGCGACGAGCGCCGGGTCGACCTCGACGCTGAACACCGCGCCGTCGGCGCCGACCAGCGTCGCGAGCACGCTCGAACCGAAGCCCGTCCCAGCGCCCAGGTCGACGACCCGGTCACCGGATTCGATGCCGAGCAGCGAGAACATCCTCGCGTACGCGTGAAGCGCGCTCACCGTGCTGTCGCCAGTCGCGTCGAGCGGAATCGGCGCGTCTCGCACGGACTCCTTGACGCGGTCGAGCGGAACAAAGAGCTCCCTCGGCGCGTCGAGCACCGCCGAGACCACGCGATCGACGACCTCGACTCGAGCGCCTTCGCCGCCCGCATAGCGCGTGAGGGACGCGCGGTGGCGCTCGCGCATCGCGCGGGCGGTCGTCGCGAGCAGCGCGTCCGAGCGGCGATGGGAGTCACCGCGCGACGATCGGCCGAGGTATCGATGCCACGCGTAGTAGCGATCGAGGTAGTGCATGCGCGTCGTCGCGTCGTCCTGCCGGACTTGATCGCGAATCGCGCGCACGAAGTAGCTTCTCGCGGGACCGCTGTAGACGAAGTTCTTCTCGATCTCGCTGACGATCGGCCCGAAGTGCTCGTGCTGCAGGCGCATTCGCTCGAGGTACGTGAGCTCGCGCGACGGGTCGACCCACTCGGCGAGAAACTCTTGATCGCCGTCGTGCCACCAGTCGGGCCGATGAAACACACACCCGAAGCGCGCCTCCCACTGCGATCGCTCGCTGTCGATCGGCGAGCCAGGATACAGACGAAACGGATCCACCGAGAGAAAGCCCGTCACGCCCTTCGGGTCGAGAAACAGCTCGCGCAGATACGCCGCGCTTCGCACGATGCTGTCCGGCGTCTCTCCGGGGTGCCCCACAATGACGTTCGCTCCCCACGGAACCTGGTGTTCCCTCGCCCACACCGAGATCTTGCGCATGCGATCGAGATACTCGTCGAGGCGCCCCGCCTTGCGAATGGTCGCGAGGTGCGCCGGGTCGCCCGACTCGAGGCCGAACCCGAGCCCGCAGTTGGCCGCGCGAAAGAGCTCGAGGTCCACCTCGTCGATCAGGTCGACGCGGATCAAGAGCCAGAACTTGTCGACCGGAATGTTCTCGCGCGCGAGCGCCTCGAGAAACTTTCGTCGCCACGACACCTTCATGCCGAACAGCGCGTCGGCGACGTAGACCGTCCAGGTGCGAAGGTCGAGAAAGCGATGGAGCGAGCGGATCTCTTCGATCGCGCGCTCGATGGACAGGGGACGCCAGCTCACCTCGCGCTTCGCGCGCTCCATGCAAAACGCGCAGTCGAAGGGGCAGCCGCGAGAGAAGTACACCTGCGCCTGCGAGTTGACCTTGCGCGCGACGTCGCGATAGCGCGCGAGAAAGCTCCAGTCGCTCGGAGGTAGCTCATCGAGGTCGTCGACCGGGTCTGGACCGAGGATTTCGCCTCGCAGCGGCGATCCCCCCTCGACCGACTCGATCACGCGCACCATCGGCTTCTCGCCTTCGCCGACGATGCACACGTCGAACGGCGAGCCGTCGTACACGATGTCACCGGGCCGCGCGCTCGCGTGATAGCCGCCCGCGACGATGACCGCGCTCGGATAGAGCTCTCGAGCTGCTTCGGCGATCGCGACGCACTTGAGGTAGTCGAAGCTCGAGTAGACGCCGAGCGCGATCACGTCGTACCCAGCGCCGTCATCGCCGCCGAGCAGCGCCGGGAGCGACACGGCGCCGAACGCGCGCTCGGTCTCGATGTCGCGGATGTCGACGCGCGCGCCGGTCTTCGCGCGGGCGTAGGTCGCGAGCAGGACGAGCTGCGGGACGCCGAAGTTTCCCGCGGCGGCGCCGTCGGTTCCTGGCCACAAGAGCAAGACGCGAACAGGGCGGCTCATGACCCCGTAGCGTAGTCGACCGCGGCCCATCGAGCGATGGGGGCGAGCGCGTTAGACGCTGGCGCGCCGCAGACGATTGGCCGGCACCACGGGGCCGTCGCCCTTGCGCGCGGCGCGAAGCTTCGCCCGAAACGCGTCATCGACGTGCTGCGCCACGAACGGATCGAGGGGGTTGTCCTTGCCGAGCACCGCGACGCCCGCGGCGCCGCAGCCGCCGACGCACGTGCGCTTGTGGGGGCAAGGCGCACAAAACTCAGGCGTCGTGTCGCGGTAGTGCGTCACCATCGGCGCCTCGACGAGCGCCGCGAACGACTCGGTTTCTCCGTAGCCGATCACGTCCGCGTGCAGCGTACAATTGCGCAGCTCGCCCTTGGGACCGAGCGCAAACTCTTGCATCTCGGTGCCGATCGGGCAGCCGCCGAATCGGACGTGCGGATAGTCGCTGTGCTCGATCACGCACGGCGGCATCGGCATGGTCACCTGCAGGTCCATCTTGTTGTCGCGGCCGCGAACCTCCGCTTGCTCGAGCGCCGTCACCATGTCCGAGCGCGAGGGCAGCAGCTCGGCGACGTTGGCGGCCGCGTATCCCGCGGGCGAGAAGCGAGAGAGCGCGACGTTCTTGACGCCGAGCCGTCGAAACTGGTCGAGGATCTCGCCGACGTGCTTCGCGTTTTTTCGCGAGATCACGATGCAGCCGCACACCGTGACGCCGTGCATCTTGAGCAGCGAGATCCCTCGCAGGGTCTTGTCGTAGTGGCCCTCGCCGACGTGCGCCTCGTGCTGCTCTTTGCTGGCGCCGTCGAGCGTGACCTGCACGAAGAACGGCTTGTACGTCGCGAGCTTTCGCGCGATCGCTTCGGTCACCATCCCGCCGTTCGAGATGATCTGCACGCCCACGCCGTGGCGCGCGATCACGTCCATCACTTCGAAGAAGTCCTGCCGCGCAAACGGCTCACCCCCGGTGAGCGTCACGTGATCGAACTCGACCTCGGTGAGGGCCTTGTCCGTCAGCGCGAGCAGCGTCTCGGTCGGAAGCGCTCCAACGGACTTGCCGCCGTCCTCACGAAAGTCGTTGTAACAGTAGCCGCACTTCTGGTTGCAGAAGCTCGTCAGCTCGATCGCGAGCGCGTAGCGCTTGGGGCGTTGGGTGGCCATTGGACCGGCGAAGCTTGGCACATCGCGGGCCGCAAGCGTAGGAGCGCCTCAGCGCGCGGGCGCCATCGAGGCCGGAGCGGCCGGAAGATCCTCCTGCGAGCGGGGCGGCCTCGCCGCGACGAGCGCCATTCCCGCGAGCGACGCCACCACCACCGCGAGCAGGCCGTGGATCAGCTGCGCGCGCGCGGACGGGTCACGACCGGCGTTGTGCTGATCGACCGCGATGACTCCGTGGGCGATGTCGTAGACGATGAGCATCATGGCAGCGGGACCGGTCCACAGGCGCCCTGTCGAGACCCCCGCCACGAGCAGCGTCACGACCGAAACAAAAATGATCCCGCCGAGCACCGCCTGGCGTGCGTGGATGTGCGCCGCGCCTGCGATGAGCACGCCGACGATCACGCCGCGTCGGTAGCGAAAATCGCGGACGACCGGGCCATCGTCCTCTTCGCTCTCGCGGCGGCTTCGATAGGCCGAGTCCCGCAGCGACTCGTCGGCGCGCTTCTCCGCGACGCTCTCCGCTGCCTCTTCGTCGAGGGTCATCGCCTCGAGCGCGCGCTGGCCCGCCTCCTGCTCCGAGCGCGGCACCATGAGTCGAATGTCCACCACGATCGTAAAGCGGTCGAGCATCGAGCTGGTGCCAGAGCCCTTGAGCCGGGCCCGCACGTCGTGCTCTCGCAAGAAAGCCAGCGCGAGCTCCGCGTCGAACGCGTTGTCGAAACGCTTGAGCTCTACTTCGTCTTCTTCCGGCTTCACTGCACTCGAGCTCCTTGGGGACTCACTCATTGGCGCGCGGCGATTCGCGCTGCGGGGCATTTAGCACTCTCCACGTCGCGACGCTGTCGAGATACAGTAATCTGCGAATCGAATGGCCTCCTGGCTCGACCTTCCTCATCGCTGGGGACCGCTCACGATGATCGCGCCGCTCTCGAAGCGCGGCAGCGTGCAGCGCTGGCTCGCGAGGCACGAGGTGCTCGAACAGTTCGTCTGGGTCGACCGCGTTCACGACGCTTCCGAGTGGGGTGACGAAGCGCCGTTCGAGCGCAGAACGCCGCACCCCGGAGCGGCCGAAGTGATCGACATCGAGCGCGTCCAGTCGCCGAGCGGCCAGCCGTTTGTCACGATGACGTCGACCTTTGTTCCTTCGATCTCGCTCGAGCACGCGCTCGAGTCGGCGGCTCACGTCTGGCCCACGGCGACGCGAGCGCTCGCGACGCTCCGCGGAGCCATCGCGCCGATGAGCCACGTCCTCGAGCAGACAAAAGCCGCCCTCGACCCCTCGTCGCTCGCCGTCGACGCAGACGGACGAATCTTCGTCGCGCAGACGACGAACGCGACACCCCGCGGTGACCCACCGCAGGCGCTGGCCGCGGCGACGATCCGCACCGCGATTTCGGCGATCGCCTCGGCGTTTTCTGAGGACGAAGCCGTCGTCTCCTTCGCGCGCGCCGTCGATGCAGTCGCCGAGCTCGAGTTCGAGCGGATCGACGCGCTGTTCGAGCAGCAGCTCGGAGCGGATTTCGGCGAGCGGTCGCCCGACGCGGCTTCGACCGACGAGGCCGCTCTGCGCAGGCAGGCCCCAGAATTCAACGCCGTACCCGACTCGCTCGAGCGCGGACCGCTGGCTCCCGTGCGGCTGGCTCGAATGGCGATGCGCGGGGCCCCGATCGATCACCTGCCTGCGGCGAAGGCGATCACGACGACGCTGGTCGACGAGCTCCGCGCCCGGCGCCCGCTCTGCGCCAATCGGCTCGTGCTGCTCGGGACCGTGCCGCAAGCGCGCACCGTCCTTCGGGACCTGACCATTCGAGATTCGTCCATCGATCCGCGCGCGCTCGCTTTGCTCGGGCCGCTCGAGCCGACGTGGATTCCTCTGCACCCAGAGGTCACGGCGAAGACGATCCGAGTGGGCGACGCAGAGGTCACGCTGTGCCCGATGCAGTGGGACGAGCTTCAGCCTACCGCGAGTCGAGATGGCGGCGATCGGCGCTTTTGTCTCGCGTGCGCAAAGGCCGTGCGATCCGTTCTGAGCGACGGCGAGACCCGCGTCGTCGCGTCCAACATGTGCTCGTTTGTCCGGCGCGCTGGGCAGTGGGGCGGCGAGTAGGGATTCAGCCGCTGGTCGAGCGCTGCACCGTCCCGAGCGCGGCGTTGAGCCTTCGCGCGACGAACCGCACTTCGTCGCGTCGAGTCACGACGAGATCGATCGGAACGGTGAATCCCGAGTGAAACACCACCACGAGCTGCCAGCGCCAAGGTCGGCCGGGCATTCGTTGGTAGCCGAAGCCAAAGACGCGGCTCGTCTCGGTGGAGATCCAGTGCGCGCCGCGCTTGCTTTGTAGCCGAACGCCGAACACCTCCGAATCGAGCCGCAGCTCTTGTCGACGAAACAAGTGACGCGCCGCGAACACCGGGAGCGCGGCCATCGCGAGGAGATACGGAAGGAAGCCGCACAGCGCGACGACGACGCCCCCAGCGAGCGAAGCGGCGAACCCGAGCGCGATCACCAGGATGGAGAGCATCCCCAGCGCGGCGGCGAAGAGCTTTCGCCTTCGAGCGCGTTTCGCGGAGACCCCGAGCGTCGCGAAGAACGGTGCGTCGCTCTCTGCCACGAGCTCGATCGTGCTCGGCGCCGCGCTCTCGCCCTCGAGCAGGACGGTGGTCTCCATGCGGACCGCGAGGGAGGTGCTCGCAGTCGCGAACGGGGCCGCGGCAGGAGCGGGTCGCTCGATCGTCGCTGCGGCGCGGTGCGGGTCGTCTTCGTTGGCCAAAGCAGTCACCTCCGGTAGTGACCGTGCGCGCGCAGCCGAGAGAGCTCTTCGTTCAAGCGGGCCACGACGAACGCCACGTGCTCGACCTCGCGCAAGTTGCAGCGCACCGCGCGAACCTCTCCGTCTCGATCGAGCACCGTGATGCGCGCGCCTTCGCTCGAGAACTGAAGGCCGAACGCGAAGATCGACGCGGTGTCGAAGGTCGCCTCGCCGCCGTCGAACAGGGTCACCGATGGCCCTGTAAACGCCAGCGATTTATCGTTCATTCGAATATGTGTGCCGTCGAGCGCGACGCGCGACGCCTTCCACCCAGCGTACATCAGCGGCCCTCCGACCCAGAACGCGAGGCTCACCGCGCTCACGATCGTGCTCGAGGCCGCGAGCGAAGCGACGCCCATCGAGACCAACGCCAGCAGCACCGCGTAGATGGCGGCAGGAACGCTCTTTCGACGAAACGAAGCCGTCGACCGCCGCGCGTCGAGCACCCACGTTTCTCCGTCGCGCGACTGGACGCACTCGAGGGTGGCTGGCGCGCCGCTCAGGGCTGACGGGCTGTCGGTCGAGACCGTCGCGAGGCCCGAAGAAACAGCGCCGACGATCGTCGAGGAAGGAGGTGACGCGACGTCGGTGCCAGGTCGACTCATGATGATTGGGCCTCCGAGCGTACCTCGGACGTCGCTCGACAACAGTAGCTCCGCCTTCCGTGGACGACCCGTGCCGAGCCTCGCGGAAGGTCTCCCAGCCGAGCGCTCGTGGCGCGCCCGTGTCTCCCTTCGAGCGGCACGCTCTAGCGTCCAGCGTCTGCGCCGCTGCCCGAGACAGTTGCCGGGCAGAACCTCGTGGGCGTTCGATACGCTGGAGCCGCGGTGAGCTGAGCGTCCGTGACCTCTCCGCTGCGAATGATGTCGCGATAGATCATCGCGCTGGGCCGCGCCGTTCGAGGCCGCATCGGGTTGGTGAAATCGACGGAGTACAGCCCGAAGTGGGGACAGTAGCCGCCCACCCACTCGAAGTTGTCGATCGTGGACCAGTGGTAGTAGCCGATGAGGTTGACCCCGCGCTGTCGCGCCGAGAGCATCGCCGCGATGTGCTCGTAAAGAAAGCGCGGGCGATTGACGTCCGCCGAATCCGCGACCCCGTTCTCGGTCACCACCACCGGCAGTCGATACTCGTTTCCGAAGCGCACGAGGATCTCTTCGAAGCCGCGAGGGTAGATGTCCCAGCCGAAGTCGCTCTTCGGAAGGCCGCGCTCGAGCTCGTCCGCCAACGGAAGCCCTCCCACCAGCGGAATCGCAGCGATCGATCGCATCACGGTGAGGCCGTAGTAGTTGATGCCGAGATAGTCCACGCGGCCGCGAAGCGCGGGGTCGTTCGACGGCTCTCCTGCGCCGATCCGGCCGTCGCCGTTCGCGTCGAAGTTGCCGCGGACGATCGCGTCGAAAAACAGCCCGTGGTTGAGCCAGTCGGCGCGGGCCGTCGCGCGAACGTCGTTCGCGTTGGTGGCGGTCGCAGGAAACATCGCGCGGATGTGATGCGCGATCGAGACGTACGAAGCCTGCGCGGGAGCGATCGGACCGCCAGTCATTTCAGCGACCGTTCGATCGTTGGCCTTGATCGCGTCGTACATCCCTGCGTGCGCATAGACGAGGTTGCCGATCACCGTGATGGCCGAGTCGATGTCGAGCCGACCGCCCGGAGGAAAGCGCCCGTCGAGATAGCCCGCGAGCACGAGCACCAGCGGCTCGTTGAGGGTCACGTACCAGTCGACCTTCTCGCCGTACTCCGCGGCGACGACGCCCGCGTAGAGCGCCATGTCCGTGCGCATCCTGGCGTTCATCCAGCCCTGCGAGCGAAAGTCCATCCGCGGGTCTGCGATGTAGTCCGGCATCACCCAGTGATGCACGGTCACCATCGGCACGATCCTCGGCGTGCTCGATCGAAGTGCGTCGATGAGCTGGTGGTAGAACTGCTTTCCTTCGGTGCTCGCAGCCGCGCGACAGGTCGCGATCTTCGCAGCGTTGTCGCCGGTCGCGTTGCGACACGCCTCCCAGCTCGCTCGCGTCGGAAAGAGCCGCGCCCACTCGACGCCGAAGCGATACGAAGTCTGCCCCGTCTCGCGGAGGGCGCGGACGTCGTCCATCCATCGCGTGAAAGACTGCGGTCCATTGTCCGCGCGATCGTTGTTCGTCACGCGCCCGAGCTGCTCCCAGATCGACCAGTCCGTGTTTCCCAGCTGCCCCTCGATTTGGTAGCCGGCCGTCGCGCTTCCCCACAGAAATCCCGCGGGAGGACGCGCGCGGGGTCCCGGCATCCACGGCTGTTGCCACGGCGGGCGAGCGTCCGACGGGGCGTCGACCGAGGCGTCTTCGATGTCCGTCGGGACATCCGTCGGATCGGCGGCGTCCGCTGCGACGTCCGCAGGGCTGCTGTCCATCATCGCGTCTGGCGTCGACGCCGGGTTGCTGCAGCCGACCGCGAAACACGCTGCGATCGCAGTGGACAGCCATCCCCGTGTCGAAGGCGTCGATCCGAGTTTCATGCGAGGTACTGTAGCGCGACATGACAGCTCGACCCTCGGACCTCGTCATCGGCGTGGCAGGTCACATCGACCACGGAAAGACCGCGCTGGTACGCGCGCTCACAGGCATCGACACCGACCGTCTCCCTGAAGAAAAAGCCCGCGGAATCACGATCGAGCTCGGCTTCGCTCACCTCGCGTTGCCCGGTGGTCGGCGAGCGGCGATCGTCGACATGCCCGGTCACGAGCGGTTCATTCGCGCGATGATCGCCGGCGCAGGCGGGCTGGACGTGTGCATGCTCGTGGTCGCGTCCAACGAGGGCGTGATGCCTCAGACGCGCGAGCACCTTGCGGTCGCAGAGCTGGTCGGCGTACGCGCCGGCGTGATCGCGCTCACCAAGAGCGACCTCGCGACGGACGACGTGATCGAGCTGGCCACGGAAGAGGTGCGCGAGGTGGTGCGAGGCACCTTCCTCGAGTCGGCCGACATCGTCGCGGTCAGCGCGCACACCGGGGCCGGGCTCGACGCGTTGAAGGCCGCGCTCGCGCGCGCCGCGGTCACCCCGCGCGCCAGCAACGGCCCCGCGCTCTTGCCGATCGATCGTGTCTTCGTTCGAAAGGGCTTCGGCGTGGTCGTCACTGGGACGCTCGTGTCCGGGACGCTGCGCGTCGAGGACGCCCTCGTCGTCGGCCCCATCGGCATGGAGCACGGCACTCGCGCCGTGCGCGTTCGTGGCCTTCAGATTCACGGAGACAGCGTCACCGAGGCCCACGCCGGCACCCGCGTCGCGGTCAACCTCGCGAACATCGAGGCGGCTGAGCTCCCGCGCGGCACCTGGCTCTTTCACGAGGGAGAGGTCGCGCTCTCGACGGCGTTCGACGCCGAAGTCCGCGTTTTGCCCAGCGTCGATCACGCGCTCTTGCGGCGCAGCAAGCTCGAGCTCGCCGTCGGCGCCGCGCACACCAGCTGCGCCGTCTCGCTGCTCGAGGGCGAAGCGATCGAGCCGGGCTCCACCGCGGTCGCGCGCATCACCTCCGACACGCCCGTCGCGCTGAGGCCCAACGAGCGCTTCGTCCTTCGCGGACCGCCTTCGCTCGCGCGCTTCGGCTCGACGATCGGCGGAGGTGTCGTCATTCGCCCCGTCGCCGAGCGCGTCAAGAAGCGCGACACCGCCCTCGCTCGCGCGCTCTCGGTCGCCGAGCACGCCGACGATCTCATCGGGCGCGTGCGTGCCGAGGCCGAGGCGGTGGGCGCCAAGGGCCTGTCGCAACAGCAGCTCTCCGAGCGCGCCGGCGCGGCGCTCGACAGCGCACAGCTCTCGGCAGCCGGGCTGGTCCAGGTCGCCTCCACGCGCTTCGTCGCGTCCACCGTCGTGTCGTCGATCGAGGCCAAGGTGCTCCACACGTTGTCTGCCGAACACACCAAGAACCCTGCGTCCAAGGGTCTCGTCCGGGTCGCGTTCAAGTCCCTCGGCGACGACGAGCTCGTCGAAGCAGCGCTGACGAGGCTCGTCGGTCAAAAGAAGATCGCGCGCGAAGCAGACGTGTTCTTTCGCGCTGGATGGAAGCCAAAGGACCCCGACGCGATCGCGCACCTCGAGCCCGTGCGCCGCGCCATCGTCGAGGGCGGCGTAACTCCGCCGCGCGTCGAGGACATCGCGCGCTCGCTCTCGGTCGAGGCGCGGGCGCTCGAACCGGCGCTCAAGCGCCTCGTCGAGCGAGGAGACATCGTCAAGATCAACCCCGAGTTCTACGGCGATATCCGAGCGCTGGACGAGCTCGAGCGGCGCCTCGTCGAACACCTCACCGCGCACGAGTTGATCGACGCACAAGGATTCAAGAACCTCACCGGCGCCTCGAGAAAGTGGGCCATCCCGCTGGCTGAGTACTTCGATCAGAAGAAGGTCACGCTGCGCGTCGGCGACGCGCGAAAGCTGCGCGCCCGCTAACCGTGCTGAGCGACCCAAGGCGCCCGCGTCGGACCGGGTCGAAGCAGATCGGTCCGTGGACACTGCGATGGTTCAACAGGGAGCGTTTCGATGAGCATTCGAATCACGAGGTCGTCTGTCGCGACCGTCCATGGGGTCGCGGCCCTGACTGTCGCCGCTGCGCTCGCGGGATCCGCCGCGCCTGGCACCGCGGACGCGTTTTGCGGGTTCTACGTCTCGGGCTCGAGCGAGCAGCTGACCAACAAGGCGACGCGCGTCGCGCTGATGCGGTCGGGCCAGCGCACGGTGCTCACGATGAGCAACGACTACAGCGGACCTCCGCAGGACTTCGCGATGGTCGTGCCTGTGCCCGTCGTGTTGCAGCAAGAAAACGTCCGCACGCTCGCGCACGACGTGTTTGCGCGGATCGAGGCGCTCACGGCCCCGAGGCTCGTCGAATACTGGGAGCAAGACCCCTGCTATCAGCCCCCAGACACGATGCTGGGCTCGACTCGGTCGTTCTCGACGTCGCGCTCCGGCGGGTCTTCTGGCTCGATCGGCGGAGGCGGTCTCGGCGTTCGCATCGAGGCGCGCTTCGCGGTCGGCGAATACCAGATCCTGATCCTGTCAGCGACACAGTCTTCGGGGCTCGAGACGTGGCTTCGCCAGAATCGCTACAACATTCCTACCGGTGCTTCTGCGGCGCTCGCGCCGTACGTTCGCGAGGGGATGAAGTTCTTCGTCGCCCGGGTCGACATCGGGCGAGTGCAGCGAACGCCAGAGGGCGGAGCGCGACTGTCGCCGCTGCGGTTTCACTACGACACGCAGGACTTCAGGCTGCCAGTTCGACTCGGCTTGCTCAACGCGCCCGAGAAGCAAGACCTCATCGTGTACGTCTTGCACCCGACCTCGCGGTTCGAAGTCGCCAACTATCCCAACGTGTTCGTCCCGACCAACCTCGACCTCGATCCGTCGATGCGACGCCAGTTCGGCCGCTTCTACACGACGCTCTTCGATCGAACCCTCGAGCGGATGAACGGCCGCGCGGTGGTCACCGAGTACTCGTGGGCGACGTCATCGTGCGATCCGTGCCCGACTCCCCCGCTCTCGCCATCGGACCTCGCGACGCTCGGCGCTGACGTGATCGACCCTTCGAACAACGCTCAGCCGACCGGCGCGATGCCCGGACGTTGGGCAGGACGACGACCGATGTCGGGCGGAGGCGGCATGAACGTCACGCGACTGCACACGCGCTACAACGCGCAGACGCTCAACGCGGACCTGGTGTTTCGCGAGGCAGGACCGATCGTGGGCGGTCGAGAGCACGTCGTCGACGCGCAGACCCAGGCGCTCGAACAGGGCGCACAGCCAGCGCAGTCCGGCGGCAACAATTTTCAAGCGCGGTACGCGATTCGGCACCCATGGAGGGGACCGATTCGCTGCCGAAACCCGCAGCGCGGCGTGTGGGGCGGGCCTCCCGCCGGCACCTCCGCGCAACCCGTGCGTCCGGCGCTCGACCTCGTCTCCCGAACGGGCGCAGCGATCGAGCTCCCGCGCGTGGTGCGAACTGCCGTACCCGAGCTCGGCATTGCCGGCGTGCAACGCAACGCTCGCGCACAAACCACACCGTCGGGTACGACCGCGCCGCGCCGCGCGCAGCCGAAGATGTCGAGCGGCTCCTCGAAGCTCGCGGCGGGCTCGCTCGGGATTCTCGCAGCGCTCGCGCTCGTCGCGCGCCGCCTCGCCTCGAGCAAGAAGCGATAGCGCCACCCGAGGTCGATTCCGCGCTGACGCCAAAGGACGAGCGAGGGTGGATTGCGCGACCATCGCGCCATGCCATCGCGCGCACTCTCTGGCCTCGTGGTCGCAGCACTCGCACTCGCCGCGGTGCCGGGCACCGCTCACGGCTTCTGCGGGTTCTACGTGTCGGGCTCGAGCGAGCAGCTCAACAACAAGGCCACACGCGTCGCGCTCATGCGCTACGGGCAGCGGACGGTGCTCACGATGAGCAACGACTACGAAGGCCCGCCGCAGGACTTCGCGATGGTCGTCCCGGTGCCGGTGGTCTTGCAGCAAGAGAACGTCCGGACGCTGCCTCACTCGGTGTTCGATCGCATCGAGACGCTCACTGCGCCGCGGCTCGTCGAGTACTGGGAGCAAGACCCTTGCCCACAACCGCAGCCGTCGTATCGCGACGAGCTTCGAGCGGAGCCTGGGGTGGCTCGGGTGCAACTGACGAGCGCCGAGATCAGCGGCGATCGCGCGGTCGACCTCGGGGTGCGCATCGAGTCTCGCTTCTCGGTGGGCGAATACGAAGTGCTCGTGCTCTCTGCGACCCAGTCATCGGGCCTCGAGACCTGGCTCAGACAGAACCGCTACAACATCCCGAACGGCGCGGCGACGGTGCTCGCGCCGTACATCCGCGAGGGGATGAAGTTCTTCGTCGCGCGGGTCGACATCGAGAGAGCGCGCGCGAAGCCCGGAGGTCGACGGCTCTCTCCGCTGCGGTTTCACTACGACGCGCCGGACTTTCGCCTGCCGGTTCGCCTGGGATTGCTCAACGCGCGGGACAAGCAAGACCTCATCGTCTACGTGCTGCACCCGAGCTCGCGCGTCGAGGTGGCCAACCTCCCAAACGTGTTCATCCCCACCAACCTCGACGTGGCGGATTCGGTTCGCGCGCAGTTTGGCGCGTTCTACAACGGCCTCTTCGACCTCACGATGAACCGAATGAACGGCCGCGCGGTCGTCACCGAGTACGCGTGGGCGACGACGTCGTCGTGCGACCCCTGCCCTGGACCCAACGTGACGCTCACGCCCGATGACATGATGACCCTGGGCGCCGACGCGATCGACCCTTCGCGCGCGACGTTCGACCGCGACAACCGCTTCGGGCGCGTCCAGGGCGGCGCGATCTCGCGCTTCGCCTATGGCATGACCGTCACGCGACTGCACACGCGATACGACGCGACGACGCTCAGCGACGACCTGGTGTTTCGTGAAGCAGGACCGGTCGTCGGCGGCCGCGAGACCGTGGTCGACCCGCGGACCCACGCGGTCGAGCAGGGCGCCCAGGCCTCGGAGTACGGCACCAACGCGTTTCAGGCGCGGTACGCGGTGCGACACCTATGGCCGGGCCCGATCACCTGCGCAAACCCACGGCGCTACGTGTGGGGCGGCCCGCCCGCCGACCAGCGCGCCGCCGCGACGCTCACGCCCGTCGCGGCGACGGACCTCGTGTCGCAGCCGCGCACTGGAGCCGACCCGCGAGCGCTGGTTCGCACGGATATCCCCGAGCTCGGCATTCGCGCGATGCGTCCGACGGCGCAGCGCGCGCCGGTCGCGAGCAGCCAGCGAAGCAAGAGCGCGGCGCTGCGCGTGAGCGCTGTGGCGCTATCGGGCGCGTGCGTGATGGCTGTCACCGCGGCGCTCGGGCGCCGACGCAAGCGCCGCGCGCGTTGAGCGGCTCGTGCGCTACGCCGCGGGTGCGTCGGGCTGCGACTCGGGGCGAGCGCCGTCGGCGTGCGGCGTCGCGAGCGCGCTCGCCTCGGCCCGAAGCACGCGCGGAAACGGCGCGAGATCCACGCCGAATCGCCGCGCAGAATACACCTGCGGAACGACGAACAGATCCGCCGCGGTCAGGCTCGAGCCCACTGCGAAGCTGCCCTCGCCCAGCTCGCCGTCGATCTCGGTGAGCAGCGCTTCGAGCGCTCGCATTCCGCGCAAATTGAATTCATGGGCCCACGCCTTCTTCCCCTCGGCGTCCGCGGACACCTTGTCGAGGACGATGAGGTTCTGCAGCGGCTGAATGCCCGCGTTGACGAGCTCGCACACCTGTCTGACCCGCGCGCGCGCCCACGGATCCGAGGGATACAAGGGCTGCTGCGGGTGGGTCTCTTCGAGCCACTCGATGATCGCGACGCTCTCGGCGAGGTGACGCCCCGGGCTCACCTCGAGCGCAGGAACGTGACCGATCGGGTTGCGGTCTCGGTGCGCGTCCGCGCGCTGTTCGCTCGTGAGCAGGTTGACCGCGACCTTGTCGAACGCGATGCCCTTGTGGGCGAGCGCCCAACGCACGCGCCACGACGCGCTCGATCGCCAGTAGTGATACAGAATCAGCGCCATTTCACGCTCCGTCGTGCTGTCAGGGGTTCTTGTCGCTGGCGATCGTCTCGTCGACGAGGCGAATCCAGCCGTTGGCTCGCGCGAGCTCGCGCAGCCGCTGCACGAAGCTGCCGAAATCGACCGGCTTCTTCACGAACTCAGTGACCCCGAGCAGCGCGAAGCGCGCCAGGGTCTCGGGTCCCGCGCTGCCGCTCGCGACAATGACCCGAAGCTCGCGGCCGCCGGGTCGCTCGCGCAGCACCGAGAGCACCTCGACGCCGCTCATGCCCGGCATGTGAAAATCCAGGAGGACCAGGTTCGGCAGAGAGCCTTCGAGCGCGAGCGCATCGGCGCCCGAGCGGACGACGGTGACCGAGACGCTGTCTGGCTTGTTTCCGAACGCGGCCTTCACCGCGCGCGAAGCGAAGACGCCGAACACCGGGTCGTCGTCGATCACGAGCACCCGCACCGCCGCGCCGCTCGAGGGTCGCTTGATCGTCGCGGGCCGCATGTCACCCAGGTCGTCCTGCGTGATCGTGAACAACGCATGGTCGAGCGCTGAAGCGAACGCCTTGGCGCTCTCGTAGCGCTCGGTCGGCTCCTTCGACATCGCGCGCAAGAGGATCGGGTCCAGAAACGCGAGCTCCGGTCGCAGCGAAGACACCGGCGGAGCGGGTTCGCTCACCTGCCGGGCGAGCAGCATCTGGATGGACTCGGCCTTGAACGGAAGCTGTCCCGTCAACAACTCGAACGCCGTACATCCCAGCGAGTACACGTCGGCCAGCGGCGTGATCCCGCCGTCGGTGATGATCTGCTCGGGCGCCATGTACGCGGGCGTTCCGTGGAGCACGTCGTCGTCTTGCGTGTTGGCTTCGGACGTGTGGATCGCGATGCCGAAGTCCACGAGGACCGCGCGACCGGTGTCCCTCTCGATCACGATGTTCGACGGCTTGACGTCGCGGTGAATCACCCCCTGCGCGTGCACCGCGGCCAGTCCGTTCGCGACCTGCCGCAAGACGCTGATCCCGCGGTGCTTGGGGATGAACGCCCCCGTCCGTCGATGGTCGTCGATCACCGCGGACAGCGGGCTCCCGGCGATGAACTCCATCGCGAAGAAGCAGCCCTCCTCGCTCAGCCCGAACGAGTGCACCATGGCGACGTGCTCGCTTCGCACGCTCGCGAGCGCGCTCGCCTCGCGATAGAAGCCGTCGATCGCGAGGCGGTCCGGACGATCGGTCACGAGCAGCTTCAGCGCCACGCGCCTCCGCAGCGGAACGTCCGTCGCGAGCAACACTCTCCCCGCGCCTCCGCGGCCGAGCTCCTTCTCCAAGACATACCGCCCGTCGACGACCGACGGCCCGCCGGCCGCAGGCTGCAGCGCAGCGCCGCAACGCGGACAGGTCGCGAGCCCGCCGCCAAACAGTTGCCCGCAGGAGACGCAGCACCGAGTAATCACGACGCGACCTCGACTCGAATGGGTTCACTCACACATGAATTCATTTCGTCGCCGTCCTTGACCAGAGCTCGAGCTCTCGCAACGCGCGCTCGCCGAGCGCCACCGCCAGCGGCACCAATGCTTCGCACGCCCCCACGTCGCCTGTCTTCGCTTTCGACTCGAGCTCGACGCATACGCCGTGCAGCTGCTTGGCGCCGAACATCTCTGCGTTGGGCTTGAGCGTGTGCGCCGCGACCTTGAGCATCCCAGCGTCCCTTCGCTCGAAGGCGGCACGAATGTCGCTGATGAGCGCCGGTGCCATCTCGAGAAACGCGGCCACCATCTCTCGCACCGCGTCGTCGTCGCCGCCCATCGACTCGGCGAGCGCGCGTAGCGCGCCGAGGTCGACCGCGCCGTCTGGTCCGTCCGCGCCCGCGATGTCGGACGAGCCGCCCCCTTCGGTCGGTCGCGCCGAAGGAGCTGCGGATCGGCCCTCGGGCGCCGCAGCGGCGCGCCCGGCACTCGGACCGTTGCCGTCCTTCGATGGACTGTCGGGGCGAACAGACCGGACGTCCGCGCGAGGCTTGACGCGCGCGAGCACTTCGAAGAGCTCGCCCGGACGAAGCGGCTTGGTGAGGTAGTCGTCCATGCCTGCCTCGAGACAGCGCTCTCGGTCCCCGCGCATCGCGTGCGCGGTGACGGCGACGAGCGTCGGCCTGGCTTCGCGGAGCGGAGCGCGCGCGCAGAGCCGTCGCGCTGCCTCGAGACCGTCGAGCACCGGCATCTGAACGTCCATCAGCACGATGTCGTACGCGCGTCGCTCGATCGCATCGAGCGCCTCCTGACCGTTGCCGACCACGTCCGCGGTGTAGCCGAACTTGCCGAGCAGCAAGAGCGCCACCCGCTGATTCATCGGGCTGTCCTCGGCGATCAGGATACGCAACGGCCGGAGGCGAGCGGGGTCTGTCGTCGTTCCCCGCGGGCCGGTTTGCTCACGACGAGACGCGCCGGACTGCTCGAGCAGCAGATCCAGCAACCGAAAGTGGCGCACGGGTTTGGAGACGACCGCGTCGAACAGGCCCTTCTCGACGCCCGCTTTGGGCATGCTTCCCAGCGACGAGAGCAAGAGCATCAACGGCGGCTTTGGATAGAGTCGACGGACCTCTCGGGCGAGCGCTACCCCGTCCATTTCGGGCATCTGGTAGTCCAAGAGCAGAAAGTCGAAAGGCTCGCCGGAAGCGAGCAGCGCGAGCGCTTCGTTTGGCGACGGCGTGTCTTGAGCGCGAAGGCCCCAGGCCTCGATGTGCGTTCGAAGCACCCTTCGGTTGGTGGCGTTGTCGTCGACGATCAGCGCGCGTTTGCCCTTGAGCGAAGCGGTCGACTGCGGCGTCGCGCCCTTGGTCTGCGCGCGCAAGAACGGAACCCTCAGCGTAAACGTCGACCCCTGCCCCTCCTCGGACTCGACCGAGATCTCGCCGCCCATCAACCCCGACAATCGCTGCGAGATCGCCAACCCGAGCCCGGTTCCGCCGAACTGCCGCGTCGTCGACTCGTCGACCTGAGAAAACCGCTGAAATAGCCGGTGAAACCGGTCCTTCGGGATACCCACGCCCGTGTCTCGAACCGCGAATTTCACCTCCATGCGGCCGCCGGACAACGGCTGCGCTCGCACGCTCAACTCGACCTCGCCCGACCGCGTGAATTTCACCGCGTTGCCGAGCAGGTTCACGAGGATCTGTCGCACGCGCCCTGCGTCGCCGCGGACGCGATCGGGCAGCTGCGGATCCGGGTTGAAGATCAGCTCGATCGTTCCCTTGTCCGCCTGCGGAGCGATCAGCTCGATGCACTCTTCGGCCGTTCGCGAGAGGTCGAAGTCGTACTCCTCGAGCTCGAATGACCCGGACTCGAGCTTCGAGAAGTCCAGGATGTCGTTGATGACCATCAAGAGGTGTTCGCCGCTCGTCCGAATGGTCTCGACGAGCTCGCGCTGCGCCGGCACGAGCTCGGTGTCTTGCAACAACGACGTCATGCCGATCACCGCGTTCATCGGCGTTCGAATCTCGTGGCTCATGTTGGCGAGGAAGGTGCTCTTCGCTCGCGCTTCTTCCTCAGCCGCGCTCTTGTCGCGCTCGAGCTGATCGGCGCGCCGACGCTCGCTCAGGTCTCGCAGCACGAAGATCAGCCCGCGCGTCACTCCGTCGGAGACGATCGGCGCCCGCGAGACCTCGATCACGAGCGTGTCGTCTCGTCGAAACAGCTTCGCTTCGGCGTCGATCTCGCGCTGGCTGAGCGTGGTTCGCTCGCCGCGCGGCTCGGCGCTCGCGAGCGATCGAACCAGCGGAGAGTCGCAGTCGATGATCTCGTGCAGGCGCTTTCCGATGGCCTCGGACCGAGGGACGCCGGTCACCGACTCGAAGGCGTCGTTCGCGTATTGGATGGTTCCGTCGATCGAGCACGAGGCGACAACGTCCGTGAGGCCGCCGAGCACCGTCTCGAGCTGCTGCTTCTGCGCGTCGATCGCGCGCTGAGCAGCGCGCAAATCACGGTTCGTTCGCTGCATCGCAGCGAGGTGATCGCGCAGCCTGTCGCTGAACTGCAGGAGCAGGATGATCACCAGCATCGTCGTCGCGACAATCGAGGCGAACACCTCGAAGCGCCACCACCACGCCGGAACCCCAGGCGTCTTCGGAAAGAACACCCCGACGCCGATCGACAGCGCCGTCACCGAGCAGACGAGCGCGATGAGCCGATGCAGTCGTTCGGGGCGCACGTACGGCAGCGCGATCGCGACGACCACGAACGGAAAGATCACCATCACCGAGAACAGCTCGCGCAGCGCCCACACATAGGGCAGCGCGATCGAGCAGAACCCCAGCGCCATCGAGAGCGATGCGTCTTCGAGCCTTCGCGCTTTGAGCGCCGTCCACGCGCGAAAGAGAAACACCCCCATCAGCGCGGTGGTCCACGCCATCCACTTCGGCGCGGGGTCGTCGAAGTAGTAGCCGAACGCCAGTCGCACCGGCGTAAACGCCGCGACGAGCGTCGTCAGGACCTTGTGAAAGGTCGTGACGCGACGGAGCTGCGTGTCGCGGTCTTCTGGGGAGTAAACGAGGTCGCTACGGATTCGGTCGTCCCCGCTCGACGCCTCTGCTTCGTCGCCGCCATCACTGCTCATCGATCGCGACCTGGGACTGTACCCCGGCCTTTCCGATTACGCGTCCAGCGAAGTCACGGCGAGAGGCTTTCGCGCCATTGCACGAAGCGACCTCCTCGAACCGATCCGTTACGGAACAGCCATCTCGAAGATCGGGCCGAGCGTCGCCGTGAGGGACTCGAGTCGAAAGAACACCTCGCCGTCGAGCACGGGGTTCATCTCGTCTCCCGCCAGGCAGCGCACTGAAATGCTGCGCGCTGGCCCGTCGTACGCGTCCGGCAACAGGTGTTGTACGCGCTTGCCCGTCATGAGCAGAGGCCAGACGCGCCCGGCCTGCGCGCCGGTCACGAGCCCCGCGTGCGCGTGCAGCTGCTCGTTGTTCGCCAGAGGAAACACCCGCAGAATGCCGGCGATCGAGAGCGGCAACGCCGCGCATTGCAGCACCGTGAACGTCTCGAGGACCTTGCCCGTGTGATCGCGCTGCGGCTCTCCGTCGATCTGCACTTCGGCGCGCAGCGGATGCAAAAAGTCGTACTCGGCCTTCGCGAGCGCGCGAGGCTTGAGCCCCGCGAGCGGCCCCTGAAAGACCACGCGTCCCGCAGCGGCGCCGAACGCCGCGCCCATGAGAGCTGCGATCCGAGCGGGAGACTTCTCGCCGCTGCCTTCGTGGAGCGGCCCGAAGAAGTTCGCGCCGTATCCAGCGAACGCCGTCGCGAAGGCGAAGCGACGAAATGGCTCGTGCGAGTCGCCGAACAGCCGCTGGGTGCCCGAGCACTCCATCGATCGCACCGGGACGTACTTCGGCTCCCCGCCCTTGGAGATCGTCGCGACGAGCCGAGCGAGCACCCGCTGAGGATCGCGCTCGATCCCGAGCGCTTTGGCCACGAAATCAACGGACCCTCCGCCGGTGGGCACGTAGCGCGCGATCTCCGTCGCTCGCTGCGGGCCAAAGTACCGGCACGCGCCGTTGATCATCCAGTGCAGCGCGCCGTCTCCGCCGTCGGCGACCCAGTACTTGCGCCCCTCGTCAGCGAACTGCTTCAACGCAGGAATGATCGCGTCGGTGCTGTAGGTCTCCACGACGCGGCCGTGGTCGCCGAGCAGCCGCTCGAGCTTGCGCTTGAGCCCGGTCTGCCCGCGATTTCGGCGAGAAAACGGGTTGATTACGACGCCGATCACGCGCGCACCTCCTCGATCGACGAGCAGACAGTCACTCTCATCCGTTCACCTTTAGCGCCGCGACGCCTTCCGTTGGCGAAACGCATCGCGGTCATCCCAGGAAATTTCCCAGGAGATTGCTCGTTGCGTTTCTTCCTTCCAACGGGGCGTCGCCATGGACGAATTCTTCATACCGCGAACTCGCGCAGTTGAGCACCGGGACCGGATCGCGAGACTCTCTCGCGGTCGATGAGCAACACCGCGATCGTGTTTGTCCCGGGGTTCTTTGGATTTGGATCGTTCGGACCCTCGGGAGCTCCGATTATCGAGTACTTCAAGTTCGCCCGCAGCGTCCTGCGTCGCGAGCTCGGCGCGCACACCATCGCGATCGTTCACCAGCCGCCGCCGACCGGCCCGCTGGCGGCGCGCGTGGCGTCGCTCTACCGGACGGTGGACGGCGCGCTTCGGGACGGCGTGGACGGCGTGCGGGTCGAGCGCGTGCAGATCGTCGGGCACTCGACGGGCGGCGTCGATGCGCGGTTGTTGTGCAACACCCGCTATGCGTGGCCGGGCGCTCCAGAGCCCGCGACCCGAGGCGCGCTGCTCTCGCGCATCGGCAAGGTGGTCACCGTCTCGGCGCCGCACCGCGGAACGCCCCTCGCATCCAACCTGAGTCCGACGATGGCCGTCGCGATCCCCGGCCTGTGGCTCGGGAGCATCATCGCCTCGCGCGACGCCCTCACGATCGCGGGACACGTGGGAGCGATCGTCGAAGCGATCGAGCAGGTCATCGTGAGAAAGGGCACGCCCGAGGTGGAGCTCATCGCGAGACTCGCGGACGTCGACCCGCAAACGGCCCGAGATATCAGGCGTTTTCTCGATGAAGTGGTCCGCGATCACCGGCTCGTCGGCGACCTCACGGTGCCTGCGATGGCCGACCTCGATCGAGCGATCGCCGGCGCAGACCACCAGGACCTGCACTGCTTCGTCACCGTCGGTCCGCAGCCGGGCCGCTCGCTCGCGGACCTCGCGGCGCTCGCGCGCGACCCGATTCGCAGGGCGCTCTACCTTCTGGTGCAGCGCCTCGCGCGCGGGACGCCTCCTTCTGCGGCGCGATGGCCGGTCGGTCCGTGGATCCTCGGGCGCCCTGCAGGCGTGCGCGCCGACGAAGCGCGCGCGAACGACGGGATCGTCCCCGCGTGGTCGCAGACCCTCGACGGTCGCGCCGCGGGGCTCGTCGCAGCGGACCACCTCGACGTGATCGGCCACTACGACGGCGCAGGAATGACGTTCATGCGCTCGAACTCGGGCTTCGGCGACGATCACTTCGACGCGCTCTGGACTCGAATCGCGACGCTGTTGCGCGGCGATCGATGACCGAGCGTCTCAGCGCTTCTCGCCAGCCTCGAGCAGCGCCGTCCTCTTGCCTCGCTCGTTGTATCGCTGGGCGTACGCCATGCCGACGAGCCCCGATCCGACGAAGCCCGCCGTCATCACGAGCGTGGCGATCGCCGCGGGAAGGAGCGCTCCGACCGCGGCGGACACCACTGCAAACGCGATGATCGCCGGGACCGCTTCTTTGAGCGGCGCGGCGTAGATCCACCCGACCGGGCCGAACAAGAAGCCCAGCGCGCCCGACGCGAGCACGCTCTTTTTGTCGACCGGCGGCGGCTCTGCCGGTCGCGTCGCGAGCATCCACCGCGGCGTCTTGACGGGAACGGGGATCGACGCCTCGTGCTCGAGTCGCTCGAGGGTCCGAGCTTCGGCGACGGTCTTGGGGCCGAGCGAAGGGCGATTCTCTCCGGGCAAGAGCAGCAGCGCGTCGTCGGCGGGACCGTCGGCGAGGACGGTTCCGTCCGCGACGAGCGCGTCGATCGCGCCGCGAAGCGCCGCGGGATCGAGCTGAAAGACCGCCTCTCCGTAGTCGATCGCGTTGGCGCGGGTCATCGGAATGCGCGTCCGCGTCCACAGCGCGCGCAGCACGGTCCTGGCCTCGGCGGGAGGGACTGTGTTGGATGTCACGACGCACGAGACTAGCGCGTCGCCCGTCCCAACGCCCGCAGGGCACCGACGCTGCTATCGTCGGCTTCATGGGAACCCATCAACCGCCGTCTCGTCGCGAAGCGCTTGCGGCGCTCGGCGCGGCGGGCGCTTCGCTGGTCGCTCCTCGCATCTGCGCCGGGCAAAGTTATGGAACGATGGCGATCCGGCCTCAGGACGCCAGGGTTGCGGTTCAGCCGCTCGGTCCGTTCGACACCGCGCTCTACGATCAGATCGCGACCTCGCTCGCGGGCGAGCTTTCGGTCAACGTGCAGCGCGAGAGCTCGATCGATCTTCCGCGCTCGGCGTACTACGCGCGAAACCGTCGCTACCGAGCGGAGCGGCTGCTCGACTTTCTTCGGCGGCGGGTGGCCTCGCCGGTCAACCGGATCCTCGGCGTCACCGAGGTCGACATCTCGACCAGCGCGCACGGCGTCTACGATTGGGGCGTGCTTGGCCTGGGCGATCTTCCCGGCCCTGCCTGCGTGATCTCGATGTTTCGCTGTCGGCGCAACGCAAGAAACGCCGCGCAGGTTCACTTTCGAATGGTGACGACCTGCGTTCACGAGGTCGGCCACACGCTCGGCCTCGACCATTGCCGCGACGTTCGATGCCTGATGACCGACGCGCGTGGGACGGTGCGCACAATCGACCAGAGCTCCGGCCGATTGTGCAATCGCTGTCGCACGCGGCTCGGGCTCGCCCCGCGCCCTGCCTGAAGCCTGCGATCAGGTGAGAGGCGCCTCGGGGATCAGGATCATCAGCGACTCGACGTGGTACGGGTCCTGGATGTAACCGGTCGCGATCAGCTCGGCAGGCATCTGGATGTTGCCGTCTTTGAGCCCACGCATGAGCGAGTCACGGTACGCGTTGATCGTCTCGGCGCGCAGGCACCGGCACACGACGCGCTGCGGATTGCGGATGTCCTTGGCGTGCTTCCGCGCGATCTCTTCGGCGAGCAGGACGTTCGGAGCGTCCGAGGCCAACGAGATCGCCATCCGAATGCTGGGCGGAAAATACCCGCGTCGCGAACCGTCGGGCGCCTCGAGGACGTACGAGCGATCGTCACGGTTGATCCACTCGCGCGGAATGAACCCTCGCGCCGAGAGCGTCTCCCACGCCTCCTTGGCGTCGTACATGCTCTCGACAAGCTTTTGTGCCTCGGCGAGCCGAGGTCGATCCGGGCGCAGCAGCCGCTCGTACACGTCTCTCTTTCCCTTTGGTCCGCCGCGCTCGTGCTGGACAGCACAAACCGGGGCGGAGGCATCCTACGTGCTCCCGTACCCAACGCGAAAGTCCCAAGATTGCGAAACAGAATCTCGGCCCTTCGATCCCACGCCGAGAACGACCATCCCGCGCCGAACCCGCGATAGCCGCCCGCTCACCGCTGGGGTATGGAACGCCGGTCGAGCTCCCCGAACACTATGGACCAGGTCCCCATCGCGCTCTCTCTCGCAACAGTCCTCGCAGAAGGAGCGCCCTTCTCCGCGCCTCCGAGCGGCGCGTCGCGATTCGGCCACACCCTCGCCGTCGGCGACCCGCAGGCCCCTCTCGAGAAGCTCCTCGAGATCCTGGCGAGCCGCGATTTGCTGGCAGAAAACGGGATGCTCCGCGAAGACGTCCGCCTGGTGTCGATCGGCGACCATTTCGACTGGGGGCCCGTTCGAGAGCGCGCCCGCGCCGCGTACGATGGCCTTCGGACGATCGCCTGGCTCGCCGCACATCCGGCCGATCAGGTGATCCTGCTGGCCGGCAACCACGACCTCGCTCGCGTTGGAGAACTCGCGGACTACTCGGACGACAAATTCGAGCGCGCCCGCGCCGAGGCCGATCGAGGCTATCGCGACGAGCATCCCGTCCGCCCCGAACCCGCGTTTTGCGCGGAGTTCGACCTTCCGAGCTGGGAGGTGGCGTCCCGCGACCTGAGCGCATTTCGCAGCGCGCAGCGGGATTGGGTGACCGCGCTGTTGCGATCGGGGCGGCTCCGGATCGCCGTCGAGCTCGAGGGCGTGCTGCTCACGCACGCAGGGGTCTCGACGGTCGAGCTCGACCGACTCGCCCTCGACGCGCACGCGCGCACCGACGCGACGGCGGTCGCCCAGGCCCTCGAAGCACGCTTCGTTCGCGCGCTTCGCGCCTGGCGCGGAGAGCCCCTCTCGATCCCGCACCTTCACGCGCCCGGCAACTGCGCAGGCGAAGGCGGGGGCATGCTCTATCACCGATTCACCACGCACACGCCAGACGAGTGGTCCGTTCGAGAGGACGGCCTGCGGCGTCGAGCCCATGTGTCGCAGCTCGCGCCGGGACTCGCGCAGGCGATCGGGCACATCCGCGACAAGAAATCGCTGCAGCTGCTCGGGCTCGACGCGAGCAACGCGACGATCGGCCTTCTTCGGACGCTCACGGTCCTCGAAGGGCGCTGGCGGTACGCGACTGGAGCCGAGCCTTCGCCGTCCCAAGCGGCAGCGACGCTCGTGCACCTCGACGGGGCGATGCTCGACGCCGACCCGCGCACCTACCAGCTCTTCGACCTCGAACGCCGAGCCCCGCGCTGACTGAACCTCGCACCGCCGTGACCGAAGTGTGACCGCGCTCGAACGCCGCGGACACCGCAGCGTGGGAAACATCACTTTGTCGCTCTCGCCTCGGTGCCTGAGCGAAAGGAGCACCTCGCCGTGTACGTCATCCTCGCGTTCTTCGTCGGCCACTGGGCGCTGTCGATCTTCGTGCAGACCTTCTATCTGCATCGGTATTCGGCACACAAAATGTTCACGATGAGCCGCGGCTGGGAGCGGTTCTTTCACTTCGCCACGTGGCTCATCCAGGGAAGCTCCTATCTCAACCCGCGGGGCTACGCGTTTTTGCACCGCGAGCACCACGCGTACAGCGACGATGAGCGCGACCCGCACTCGCCCCACGCGCACCCCAACGTCATGGCCATGATGTGGAAGACCAAGGAGCGTTATCAGGGCCTGACGACAGGAACGATGGAGACCGAGCGACGGTTTCAGGGCGACGTTCCGAGCTGGCCGCTGCTCGATCGGATCGGCGACTCGTACATCACCCGCGTGCTCTTCGGCGTGCTCTACACGTTGGTGTACGTCCGCTTCGCGCCGCACTGGGCGTTGTTTCTGCTCTTGCCTGCGCACTACCTCATGGGCCCGCTGCACGGCGCGATCGTCAACTGGTGCGGGCACAAGTACGGCTACCGCAACTTCGCCACGAAAGATCGCAGCGTGAACACGCTCCCGTTCGACTTTCTGACGGGCGGAGAGCTCTTTCAAAACAATCACCACAAGTATCCGATGGCGCCCAATTTCGCCGCGCGCGCCTGGGAGATCGACCCGAGCTGGACCGTGATTCGCCTCTTCGCGTGGCTCGGGATCATCAAGCTCTCGCCGCACGTCCAGGTCATGCGCTATCAACCAAAGAATGCTCCCGACGAGACCGACCCTGCGCTCCCCGAGGACGCAGCGACCCTGTAATTGCCACGTCGGTTGGTTGTTTGTGCTTGTTTTCATGGTGAGCGAGGGGCTCGCCGCCTGTCGCTGCGACCGGCCTTCGGGGCCGAGCGCGACCGAGCCCGCGACCGCGCCGGCCGCCCATCCGCCGAGCGTCGCTCCGCCGCCGATCATCGCGGATCCGACGCGGATCCCCGGGACGTATCCGCTGCTCGAGCAGCCGCCGCGAGGATCCGACGCGGGCCGCGATTGATCGGGCCGCGAGTGCCGTATCCTCCCTGGCGATGACCACGATCCGTGCGCTCGAGTCCGCGATGGAACACATCGCTCCTACACGCTTCGCCGCCGAGTGGGACAACGTCGGCTTGCTCGTGGGCGACCGCGCCGCGCCGCTCGCGCGCGCGCTGCTCGCGATCGACCTGACGCCAGAGGTCTACCAAGAGGCGCGCTCGCTCGGCGTGGACGCGGTGATCGCCTACCACCCGCCGATCTTCAAGCCGATCAACCGTGTTCTGCCAGGCTCGATCGCCTTCGACGCGGTGCGCGACAAGATCGCGATCTACTCACCGCACACCGCGCTCGACGCGGCGCCCGGCGGGACCAACGACATCCTGGCCGACGCCGTCGGAATCTCGCCGAGCCTGCGACGCGGACTCGAGCCGCCGACGCCGAAGGACAGCGCGCTCAAGCTCGTCACGTTCGTGCCCGAAGCGCACGTCGACAAGGTCGCCGAGGCCCTCTTCGACGCGGGCGCAGGCCGCATCGGCGACTACACCCGATGCTCATTTCGCCTCCGCGGTCAGGGAACGTTCTTCGGCGACCCCTCCTCGACCTCGCCCGTCGTCGGAGCCGCAGGTCGCCTCGAGACCGTCGACGAGGTGCGCCTCGAGGTCCTCGTTGCCCTCGCGAAGCTCGACGCCGTGCTCGCCGCGCACCGCCGCGCGCACCCCTACGAAACGCCAGCGTTCGACCTGCTTCGCGTCGCCGCTCCGCCAGAGCACCTCGGCTTCGGTCGCGTCGGCCCCCTCGAAGAGCCAGCGCCGCTCGACGACGTCTTGTCGCGGTTGAAGCGCGCGCTCTCGATCGATCACTTGCTCGTCGCGGGCCCGACCGATCGCGTCATTCGAACCGCCGCCGTCGGCGCAGGCGCGACCGGCGAAATGCTCGGCGCCGCCCTTCGCGCCAAGGTCGACCTCTTCGTGCTCGGCGAGATGCGACACCACGACGCCCTGCGCGCCGCCACGCAATCGACGACCGTCGTCATGACCCTTCACTCGAACAGCGAGCGCGCCACGCTCGCGCCGCTCCGCGATCGGCTCGCCACCGCGCTCTCCGGCGTCGAGCTGCACATCAGCCGCCACGATCGGGACCCGTTCATCGTGCGCTGACCGATCGTCACCGCTTCGAGAACGCCGCAGGATCGATCTTCAACCGAGCGCACAGCTTTCGCGCGCGGTCTGAGTAGTTCACCTCCGCCCCTGACGATCGCGGCCGATCGAAGAGGATTCTGCCAGCGTCCGCGAGGCTCTTGCTCCGTCGCAGCGCGTCGATGACCTCCGCTCGAACGACGCGATCGACCAGATCCCACTCGCCGTCGTCCGCGATCGCATCGCGCCGAACAGAGAGAGCGTTGTCCGATCGGACGCGAGGCGCCTCCCACGCGTCGAGGAGCACCATGATCTCTCGTTCGACGTCGTCGGTGTCGATCAGCCCTTCGTCGGCGCTCGAAGCCATGCGCAGCACGCTCTGCGAGAGGTCTCGAAAATTGTGCGGCCACCGCGCATCGTCGGTCTGCGCGAAGGACAGGTATTTCGCCAGCGCGGATCGAGAGAAGCGCGCGCGACGATGAAAGCGCGCCTCGAACTGCTCGAGCTCGTATCGAACGTTGCTCTCGATGTCCTCGCGGCGCTCGCGCAGCGGCGGAAGCCGAAACGACCACGTCGCGATGCGCGCCAGCAGATCGTCGCGAAAGCGTCCCGCGGCCACGTCTGCGCGCAGGTCTCGGTTGGTTCCGCACAGGAGCGCGAAGCTCGAGCGCTCTGGCTCGTCGGACCCGAGCGGATAAAACCGTCCCTCTTCGATGGCCGTGAGCAAGATCGCTTGCTCTTCGAGCCCGAGCTCGCCCACCTCGTCGAGAAAGAGCATGCCCCCGTCGGCCGCGCGCAGATACCCCTTTCGATCACGGTCCGCGCCGGTGAACGACCCGCGCTTGTGGCCGAACAACGCGCTCTCGCGCAGCGTCCCCCGCAAGGTCGCGCAGTTGACCTCGACCAGCGGACCCGCGAGCGTCCGCTGCTGTTTTCTCAGCGCAAACACGCGCCGCGCGAGGGCGCTCTTGCCCACGCCAGTCTCGCCCCACAGCAAGATCGGGACAGCGGGCCCCAGGGCCGCGCGCTCGAGCCGCGCGATCACCGCGTCGTAGCTCTTCGAGCGCGTGTCGATCCCCATCTTCAACAGCGACTGCCCCTCGAGCCGGTCTCGGTGCCGTCGACGTTCGATCGCTGGATACCGCGACAGATCGAGGTCCACGACATCGATGGTGCCGCGCGCGTCGCGCGTCTTGGCCTTCGGGGGCGCGCTCTGCACGAGCTTGGCCGGAACGAAGTGCTCGCTCACCAGCAGATACCAGACGATCTGCATCACGTGGGTCCCCGTCGTGATGTGAACGAAGTGCTCGTCTTCTTCGCGAAAGGTTCGCCCCCGCGCAAACTCGTAGAACGCCGCGTACACCTCTTCGAAGGACCACGCGTCCTCGAGCGCGATCGTCACGCGCTCGACTTCGATCGACGGGCGCACCTCGCGCACCGCTCGCTCGAGGCTCTCGGTCGTCGACCGCGACGCCGCTTGATCGATGAGCACCAGCCGATCGACCTCGAGCACCTCTGGACGTTGCACGCACACGAGCGTCGGCCTCCACTGGCCAGGCGCGTCGTAGCGCTGCCCCACCACGCTGATCAGAACCCGCTCGCTTCGACGCTTCGCCATCGAGGCCTCGCATCATAGCGTATTCGATACGAGATATATCTAAATGAATATACGATAAGTATTCTGCTAGTCGAAACGCATCGAATGAGCGGTGGCATGGCGCGTGAACTGTCTCTCGACGCATCACGCAACGGAGGCACACACGCCATGAAGCTCCACACGACGCCCAACGGGAAGACGGTTCGAATTTTCGCAGACGACCTCGACGCGAAGGCGCTCGAGCAGATCGAGCGCATCGCGGAGCTGCCGTCGATCGTCGGCGACCTCGCGTTGATGGCCGACGCGCACGCGGGTAAGGGCGTTCCCATCGGAACGGTCTTCGGAACGGAGGGCCTCGTCGTGCCCGACGTGATCTCCGGCGACATCGGCTGCGGGATGATCTTGATGAAGACGTCCCTTCGAGCGAGCGAGATCGTCCCGTCGGTGGCGCAGAAGATCCTCGCCCGCGTCAACGACGTCGCGTGCAAGCTTTTGCACGAGGCCGAGTCGACGGCGATGCCCGCGTTTTCGGACGCGGTCGAGCCGGTGGTCGCGAGCAACGCTTCGCGCGCCGCACGTCAGCTCGGAACGCTCGGCGGCGGAAACCACTTCTGCGAGCTGCAGAAGGACTCCGAGGGCAACCTCTGGGTGATGGTCCACTCCGGCTCGCGCGGGCTCGGTCAGGCGGTCAACGGCCACTATCGTGCAAAGGCCGAGGAGCTCTGCGCGCGGCTCGGCGCGACGTACCCCAACGGGTTCGCGTTTCTTCCGGTCGACTCCGACGAGGGTCGCGGCTACCTGGCCGAGCAGGAGTTCTGCCTGCGCTACGCCGAGGCCAACCGTGAGCTCATTCGCAAGGCGTGTGAGCGCGCGATCGGCGACGTCGTCGGCCCGTACGAAGTGAGCTTCGTCGTTCAGACGCACCACAACTTTCTCTCGAAGGAGAGCTGGGATGGACGTGACGTGTACGTGCATCGAAAGGGAGCGGTCGCCGCGCCGAAGGGCGCGTACGTGACCATTCCGGGATCGATGGAGAGCAAGAGCTTTCTGTGCCGCGGCACGGGCTCGGCCCTCTCGCACGCCTCGGTGTCGCACGGCGCAGGACGAAAGAAGTCCCGCGGCGCGATGCTGCCGAAGGTGCACATGAAGGACGAGCGCGGCGAGGTCTTTCGCGACAAGGGAGGCTACGCCCGCGTCGACAAGGAGGCGACCGAGCGCGCAAAGCGCGAGGCCGCAGACGCCATGCTGCGCGAGATGACCGACAAGGGAATCACGCTCGTTACGCACGACCCCGCGGGCGTGCTCGACGAGCGTGGACACGGCTACAAGGACGTCGCCGCCGTCATCGCGGCGCAGCACGAGCTGCTCGAGGTCGTGACCGAGCTGGTCCCGATCGGCGTGGTGAAGGCGCCCACGTGACCGCGCGAGAGCGCGGACACAGCGCAGGGGGGGGCCTTTTCAACGACGCAGAACGTGCGCAGGCTCCCGGCCCCACAAGCATGAGTGATACGAGCAGTCGCCGCGACGTGGTGGGGCGCGTCGCGGTCAATCCGCGTGGGTTTGGCTTTTTGGAGGTGGACCTCGGCGAGAGCGGCGACGTTCTTCGCGCGTTCATCGCGCCGCCCGCGCTCAACGCGTTTCTCGCAGACGACGTCGTCGCGGGCAGCATCGTGCGCGCGGACGACGGACGGTGGAACGCCGTCGACCTCACCCTCTACGAGCGCCCTCGCACCGAGCTCGTCGGCGAGGTCGTGGCCCGTCGCGGCGCGTTCTTTCTCCGCGTCGATCGCGAGGTGTCGAACACCGATTGGCCGCTCGATTCGCGGGGCCAATCGCTGGAGGCCGGATCGACCGTGCTCGCGCGAATCGCCGACGATACGGGCTCGGTCGCGCAGCTTCGTCGGCGCGTCGACGGCAGCGACGACCCGTCGCTCGCGCGCGTGATCGCGCGGCACCGGATCCTGACCGAGTGGAGCGCCGAAGCGCTCGAACAAGCGCGAACCCTCGCGCGAAGGCCTCACGCGGTCGACGGTCGTCGAGACCTCCGGTCGCTGCCGAACGTCACCGTCGACGCGCCGTCCACCCGGGACATCGACGACGCCATCGCAGTTCTCCCAGCGGACCGCGAAGGCGCGCTTCGGCTCTTTGTCTCCATCGCGGACCCTTCGGACTTCATCGACCAGGGCACGCCGCTCGATCGGGAGGCGCGCGCTCGCGCGACGAGCACCTACCTGGCAGGCCGCACGCTGCCCATGTTGCCCGACGAGCTGTCGTCGGGGCACTTGTCGCTGCACCCCGAGGTCGATCGCCGGACCCTCACCTGTGAGATGCGCATCGACCCCGAAGGAAACATCACGGCGACGGACGTCTACGAGTCCGTCATTCGCTCGTTTGCGCGCCTGAACTACGAGGAGACCGCCGCCTACCTCGACCGCGGCGAGACGAGCCGCGAGGTCGAGAAGGTGCGCTCGTCGATGCCGTGGTTTCGCGCCGCGAGCGCGAGGCTCGGGGCGTTTCGCGCGCGGCGCGGAGGCGTCCGCATCGCGCAAGACGAGGCGAAGATCACCGTCGATCCGGCGACGGGCCAGGTGAGCACCGTCGAGGCGCACAAGCCCAACAGCGCGCACGTGATGATCGAGCGCTTCATGGTGGCGGCCAATGAGGCCATCGCGCGATGGCTCACCGAGCGGGGCGTTCCGTCGCTGCTTCGGGTGCACGACATTCCGGGCGAAGACGCGGTCAGCGACCTCGCCGAAATCGCGGAGAACTTCGGGTACGCCGCGGGGTTCGGCCCCAAGCTCACGCCCTTGTCTCTGGCGGCCTTCGACGCGCAGATCGACGCTGCGCCCGAGGAGCCCGCGATTCGCTCGGTGCTGCTCCGCTCGCTCGGCCCCGCGCGCTATCAGGTCGCGCCGTCGATGCACTTTGGCCTCGCCGCCCCGCTGTACCTGCACTTCACTTCACCGCTGCGGCGGTACGCGGACTTCGAGGTGCACCGCACGATCCGCGCGTATTTGCGCGGTCGCCGCGATTGGTCATCGCGCGACCCGTCGCTCGACTCCCTGGCCCGACACGTCAACGAGCGCGCGCGCGCCGCGACCCGCGCTGAGAACGATCGACGCAAGATGATCGTCGCCCGCTACATGGTCGATCGGGTGGGTCAGCGCTTCTCTGCGCGCATCACGCGGCTGCGCTCGTTTGCGATCGTCGCGCAGCTCGACGCTTCCTTCGTCGAGGGCTCGATCAGCGTCGATTCGATCCAGGGAGGCCCGTTCGTGCTCGACGCGCGCGAGACGCACCTGCGCGGAGACGATCGAGCGTTCACCGTCGGTCAAGCCGTGCGCGTTCGGGTCATCGGAGCCGATCCCGCGCTCGGACGCGTCGAGTTCGCGCTCGAATAGTTGAGTTATTGAGGACCGTCCCCGCTCTTCTGCTCACGACGTTTGCTGCGCCGAAGAAACCCGCCTCGCGCGGCGATGGCGAGGTCGTCGCGGCCGCGTGACCACTCGTCGCGCGTCACCGCCGAGCGCAGCGCAGCAGCCATCTCCGACGCGCTGGCGAAGCGCCTCGCGGGGTCCAACGAGAGCCCCCGATCGATCACCGCGCAGAGCGCCTCGGAGGTCGAGCTGCGCACCGAACGAAGCGGCCGACGCGGCGCGAGCACAAAGGCCCGCGCTCGTTCTGCGGGATCATCGATGTGCGAGAACAGGCGCTGCCCCGCGAGCACCTCCCAGAGCACGACCGAGAGCGCGTACAGGTCGCCTCGCGTCGTGTGCGTGCGCCCGGCGAGGACCTCGGGCGGGAGGTAGCCGAGCTTGCCAGCGGTCGTTCCGGGAGGGCTGCTGCGGGCGAAGGCGAGCGAGCGCGCAAGGCCGAAATCCGCGAGCCGCGCCACGCCATCTTTGCTCACCAGCACGTTGGCCGGAGAGATATCGCGATGCAACACGGGCGCGCGAATCGTGGTGCTCGCCTGCCCTCGGTGCAGCGCAGAGAGCGCGTCCAGCACGTCGAGCGCGAGCACGGCCGACGCCCCGCTCGTCAGCTTCTGCTCGGGATGAACGAAGGTCCTCGCCGACGTACCGTCGATCCATTCGAGCGCCAGATACGCGCCGTCATCGTCGCGGCCATGCGACACGTACCGCACGACCTTCGGGTGCTCGATCATCGAGTGCACCTTGCACTCGTCCTCGAAGAGCTGCTGCACGTGCGCGCTCGATCGCAGCGCAGGCAACACGCGCTTCAGCGCGACGCGCTGGCCAGTCCGCGTCCATCTCGCTCGAAAGACCGTGGCCATGGCGCCGGCCCCCGCGGCCTCGACTCCGTCGAACGCGCTCTCGACCGCTCGCGAGGGAGATCCGCTTGCCATCGACGCGCCGGTAGCAGGTCGCCCGAGGGTCGAGCAACATTTCGGCTGGTCATGGTCCCTCGCCAGAAGTCCGCGCAGCGGATGTGGTTCGCAAACGGAAACCCCCGCCGAAACCCCTCGAGCCAGACCCCGATGGAGCCGTTTCGGCAAACCTGACGGGTCGTGGGGTCGAGCACCGCACGCCCGTCGAGCCGGGTAAGCAGATCCCCGGGGCGAACGTCGAACGCCGCCGGAAGCATGCGCGCGAACTCCGGCGTCACCACCAGCGATCCGGGGATCGACGTCAGCGCGCTCGACTGCGGCGCCTCGGGGCTGACGCTCGCGACGGGGATCGGCTGGGCGACGACCGTGTGCACGCTCGGCGCGCTCGATCGCGCGACGATCGCCGGACGAGACGGCGCAGGGCCTCGGAGCACCGGCCCGTCGCTCGCGCCAAATGCGCTCACTGCCGCTACGAAGGCCCGGCTCGTCCTGTCGCCGAGCCGCTCGACGAGCGCCGCGCGGGGAAGCAGCATCGCCGCGCACACCGCCGCCAGCGCGAATCGCAGCGGAACCACCGCGTGCGCAGGCTGCGGCGTCGGACGGGCGGCGGGCGATGTTGATTTCGTGTGCTCCACCCGAGCCGCGTCGATCGACGCGCACGCGGTGCAGAGCGGGGCGGGGCCGTCCTCGGACGACACCCAAGAGGGAGCGGCGCCGCAACGGGCGCACAACAGCTTTCGATGGGGAGTGGTCATGCCCAGCCGCTGACTCAAGGATGGTGCCAGGCGACAACTCGCGGCTCTGCCCTGGGAAATGCAGCGCGCTTCGCGGCCCGCCCGCGTCCGCGCGGTTGTCACTTTGTCAGAATGGCGCGGTCCCCGCTGCGACCAGCTGCCAACCTGGCGTACTCTTCGCGAAGGTCATGGTCCTTCGATCCAGCACCGTTTCCAGCGCCGTCTTGTGTGTGTCGCTCGCCGTCGGGGCGATCGGCTGCAAGCAGTCGCCGCCTGCACACAACCACGGCTCCAGTCCCACCGCGTCGAACGCCACGTCGGATTCGACCACCGTCGTTGCGCCAGGCGGCTCGGTGACCATCCGCGTCGACGGATCGGGCTATCACCCGCCGCGCATCCGAGCGACCGCCAACAGCGAGATCACCCTCTCGTTCTTGCGCACGACCGACGAATGCTGCGGTCAACAGCTGAAGATCCCGTCGCTGAACATCAACCGTGACCTCCCGCTGAACCAGCCTGTGGCCGTGGCTGTGCGCGTTCCTGCGAGCGGAGAGCTCGGCTTCACGTGCGGTATGGACATGTATCGCGGCGCCGTCGTGATACAGTGATCGGGTCGCGCCGAGCTGAACGCTCGCGATGCGCAAGGCGGACGCCCTCTGCATGACAGCACGCACTTTCGTCATCGGCGACATCCACGGTGAGCTCGACTCGCTCCAGCGTCTTCTCGCGAAGCTCCCACCGCTCGACTCCGACGACACGCTGGTCTTTCTCGGTGACTACGTCGATCGAGGGCCGGACTCGCGCAAGGTCGTCGAGAAGGTGCGGGAGATCGTCGCGAGCGCGAAGCACAAGGTCGTCACGCTCCGCGGCAACCACGAGGATCTTTGGATCGACTGCTACGAGAGCACGCCGCACCTCGGATTCCTTCTGCCCCGCGCGAACGGCTGTCCCGATACGTTTCGGTCGTTTGTCGACGGACCGCGCCTGCCGCTCGATCAGCCCCTGCCGCACGAGGAGATCGCGCGGATGTGCGACGTGCGGAGCTGGTTTCCCAAAGACGTGTTCGAGTGGTTCAAGTCGCTGCCCTGTTGGTACGAAGACGATCACGCGATCTATGTCCACGCTGGACTCGACGGCGAAGAGGGCGACTGGAAGCACCCGAACGACGGCCGCGACGCGCCGCTCATCTGGATGCGCGAGCCGAGCTTCTACCGCACATACAAAGGCAAACGCGTCGTGTTCGGGCACACGCCCGTGACGGAGCTCCCGACCGATCACCTCAACATCTTCGCGCGCTGGCTCGATGATCCGGGCGACGTATGGACGCGCGGTGACCTCGTCGGACTCGACACAGGCTCGGGCAAGGGCGGTCACTTGAGCGCCATCGAGCTGCCGCGCGGCAAGGTGTTCGACAGCCGCTGACCGCCCTTGCGCGGGTCCGAATCGCAGCGCCCCCTTGGACGCTGGCGACCATTGCGGTAACGAACCGCATGCCCGCTGCACCAACCCCCGCGCAGCTCGACGCGCTCGCGGCGCTGCTCGAGCCTGACGCTCTCTCGACGGACCCTGGCGACCTCGCGACGTATGGGCGCGATTGGACCAAGGTGCACGAGCCGAGGCCGTCGGCTGTGCTGTTTCCCATGCGAACCGACGAAGTCGCGCGCGTGCTGGCTTATTGCAATGCAAACGACATCGCCGTCGTCCCGTCTGGCGGTCGAACAGGGCTGGCCGCAGGAGCAGTCGCGGCGCGTGGCGAAGTGGTCTTGTCTCTCGCGAAGATGACCGCGATGCACGAGGTCGACGTGCTCGGGCAAACCGTTCGCGTGCAAGCAGGCGCGATCACTGAAGCCGTCCATCGCCACTGCGAATCGCATGGCCTCACCTGGCCCGTGGACTTCGCGTCGAAGGGCAGCTCGCAGGTCGGCGGCAACATCGCCACCAACGCCGGCGGCGTGAAGGTCATTCGCTACGGGCTCACGCGGCACTGGGTGCTCGGGCTCGAGGTCGTCCTCGCGGATGGATCCGTGCTCGCGCTCAACGGCGCGCTCGAGAAGAACAACACCGGCGCCGACCTGCGCCAGCTCTTCATCGGCAGCGAAGGAACGCTCGGCGTCGTGACCGAGGCGACGCTCAAGCTCGCGCGAGTCCCGACGAGGCTCGACGTGATGCTCTTCGCCGTCGACGGGCTCTCTGGCGTGCTCTCGCTCTTCGCCGAGGCGCGCAAGGGGCCGTTTACGCTGAGCGCGTTCGAGTTCTTCACGGACAAGTGCCTCGCGCGCGTTCAGCGACACCGAGGCCTCCGCGCGCCGTTCGACGGCGATGCGCACACGCACTACGTGCTCGTCGAAGCCGAGGGCGAAGGCACCGACGACAGCGAGCTCGAGACCTGGCTCGGCTCGCTCTTCGAGCGCAGCCTCGTCGTCGACGGAACGATGGCGCAAAACGCAGCGCAGCGCCGATCGCTCTGGGAGCTCCGCGAGAGCATCTCCGAGTCGCTCTCGGGCACTGGGCTGCCGCACAAGAACGACATTTCGCTTCCGATCGCGGCGCTCGACGCGTTTTGCGGCGAGCTCGACGGCGTGTTCTCCGCCCGCTACCCGGGCTGGGAGATCTGCCTCTTCGGCCACATCGGCGACGGAAACCTCCACGTCAACGTGATGAAGCCCGACGCGATGGAGAAGGCCGCGTTTCTGGCGAAGACCGCCGAGGCCGACGAGGCGATGTTCGAGCTCGTTCGCAAGCACCGCGGCAGCGTCTCGGCCGAGCACGGGATCGGCTTGTTGAAGAAGAAGGCCCTCCCCTACTCGCGTACGCCAGCAGAGCTGGCCACGCTCGCCGCGCTCAAGCGCGCGCTGGATCCCAGAGGGATCCTCAACCCCGGCAAGATCTTCGACCTGTAGCGCGGCGCCGCGATCGACTCAGCTCGAGAGCTCGAGCCCGTCGAGAAACGCTCGGATCACGCTGGTGCTCTGCTCGGGCTGCTCGATGGCCGAGAGGTGCCCGGCGCCGTCGAGGAGCACGTATCGAGCGCCAGCGATGCTCTGCGCGATCTCTTCGCCCTTCGCCGCGGGCAGCGCGCGGTCGGCGTCCCCCGAGATCACCATCGTAGGCGCGCGGATCTTCGACAGCAGCGCACGCAGGTCTCCGCGGTTGGCCACGGCGTCGACCGCGAGAAAAGCGCCGCGCCGATCGAGCGCGAGCCACTTCTGCTTCCAGTGCGCGACGACCGCCGGATTCGCCGTGAGAAAGCTGTCGGAGAACATCAGCGGGAGCACCGCTTCGGCGACCGGATCGGTCACGCCGACGGCCATGACGCTCGCGGCCATCGCCATGTATCGCGCGCGGTTGACGGTCGACTCGGGCGCGGCCGAAGTGTTGAGCAGCACGAGCGAGCGCACCCGTGAAGCGTGATAGATCGCGGCGCGCATCGCGGTGAAGCCGCCCTGCGAGAGACCGACGAGCGACGCGCCGTGAACGCCCGCGTGATCGAGCAGCGCCGCGACGTCGTCCGCTTGATCTTCCTGCGTATAGCGCTTGGCAGGCGCGCTCGAGCGGCCGTGGCCGCGCATCTCGACGTGCAGCACGCGATAGCGATCGGCGAGGTTGTTCGCGAGGTGCGCGAACAGCTCGACGTCGCACAACAGGCTCGGCAAGAGCACGACGGCGGGCGCGTCGCGAGGGCCGGTGTCCTCGTAGAAGATCGAACACGTGGGGCGATCGACGGTCGGCATCTCGTGTTCTATCTCCTCGTTGAACGGAGGATATCAGTAGAGCACGCGCGTGCGGATGTCCGTCGTCAGGGCGGCGATGCGTTCGGCCACCGACTGCGCGACGTCCTTCTCGATGTCCATCACGAGATACCCGATGGAGGCGTCCGTCGCGAGGACCTGCGACGAGATGTTGGCGCCGAGCTCGGACACGATCGCGTTGATGTCACGAAGGACGCCGGGCACGTTTCGGTGCACGTTGAGCACGCGGTGCGTGGCTTTGTTCGGCGGGAGCTCCACCGGAGGAAAGTTGACGCTGCCGGTCGTCGCGCCGGTGGCGACGTAACGGACCAGGGAGTTACCTACCTCGCTGCCGATCGCCGCCTGCGCCTCGATCGTCGAGCCGCCGATGTGCGGCGTGAGGATCACGTTCGTAAGGTTCTGCAGCGGCGTGACGAAGCCGTCCGAGTTGCTCTCGGGCTCTTCGGGATAGACGTCGATGGCGGCCCCGGCGAGGTGTCCTGCGCGCAGCGCTGCGGCGAGGGCGGGGATGACGACGACCGTTCCGCGGCTGGCGTTGAGCAGAAACGAGCCCTTCTGCATGCGCGCGATCTCGCGCTCGCCGAACATCTCGTGAGTCTGCTGCGTGGCCGGCACGTGCAGCGTCACGAAGTCGCTCTTGGCGAGCAGCTCGTCCATCGACTCGACCGCGTGGTTGTTGCCCATCGGCAGCTTCGTCGCGATGTCGAAGAACATCACGTTCATGCCGAGGGCCTCGGCGATCACGCCGAGCTGCGATCCGATGTGACCGTAGCCGATGATGCCAAGCGTTTTTCCACGGATTTCGTAGCAACCCGCGGCGACCTTGCGCCACTTGCCTTCGTGCACCTCGCGCGAGCGATCGCCGAGCTGTCGGGCGAGCAAGACGATCTCCGCGATGATCAGCTCTGCCACCGACCGGGTGTTGCTGAACGGCGCGTTGAACACAGGAACGCCTCGGGCCTTCGCCGAGTCGAGGTCCACCTGGTTGGTCCCGATGCAGAAGCAGCCGAGCGACAAGAGCCTCGGCGCCGCCTCGAGCGCTCGCCTGGTGACCTGCGTCTTCGAGCGAATTCCCAGGACGTGCACAGACTCGAGCTTCTTGCAGAGCTCGTCTTCTTTGAGCGCGCCCGCCACGGTCTCGACATCGAAGCCCTCTGAACGAAAGAGCTCGACCGCCTTGGGGTGAATGTTTTCGAGCAGCAGGACCTTCAGAGGTCCCTCCGCCCGATGAAGCTCCATGAGCGTCGGGGTGTAAGCCGTCATTGCGGCGCGCTGCTTACCACAGAGTTCGCCGCCCGACGGCGTCGCGCCCGTCAGTGACAGACAACGCCCCGCCGTCACGCGAGGAAACGGGCGCTCCAACAGCGAGACAGAATACGTCCACAAGCAACGATCGCCGCCTTGCCGATGCGACAAAGTCAATCCACGATCTCACCCACACGACGAGCGCGGAGGTCGTAGCGGTGACGGACCTGATCCCTTCCAATCCAACAACTCCTGATGAGGTGACGAGGCCACCGCAATCGGCGACCTCCGCGCTCGAGCGTCTCGCCCGCGACGGCGTCGCGCACGACGTCCTCTGGCACGAGGGCGGGCGCATGTTTGCCCGAGGCTTGCTCGTCAAGCTTCAGGGAGCGCTCGGCCCGGACGCGTCCGCGAGCAGCGTCGAAGACGCGGTCAACGCCAGCGTGAGCGCGGCGTACGCGACGAGCTCTGCGCCCGTCGGCCAGCGCGAAGGCTGGGTCGCGTGCGCGCTGAGCGTCAGCGTGCGGGACGTCCTTCGCGCTGCGCTCGAGAGCGAGGACGACGATTTGCTCGCGCGCGCCGCGTTGCTCGGCGAGCGCATCGCTCGTGCGTCGCGGGCGCGGATGGGAGACAGCGTTCCGACCGGCGCGCGCGACGGCGTGTCCAACGCCGCGCGACGGGCGATCGCCGAGCTTCACGAGTCGGCGCTGGGGACCGAGGGCGTTCCCATGGTGACCGCGGCGATCTTCGGCCATCTGCGGCACGGAGCGTCGCAACTTCGCACGGGTACGGGCATCGACGCGATCGCGCGCGCCGCTGTGACGCGCGCTGATCGCGCCGAGCACGGCGACGCCCACTCCGCGTGGACCCGCGCCGACCACCGCGTCCGGCGAGCCATCGTCTCGGCGAGCCTCACCGAAGCGGCCGTCGCCCTCGCCCGCACCGCGAGCCGCGAGTGGTCGCGAGCGCCCGAAGTGAGCGTCGGGCTCGCGCGCTGCGCGTTTGGACTCCTCGGAGCCGCTGGAGAGTCGGGCCCCTGGCTCCTCGACGCCGCGAGCAAAGACGCGCTCGAGGCCGCGCCCGAAGCCTCGCACACGAATTCTTCTCGAGCCGCGCTCGATCGCGGCGCTTCGATGGACGTACGCAACGAGCGCGCGGCGGCCGGCGGCCCCGCGATCAACGCGGCAAAAGGCAGCCGCACCACTGTGAGCACGACGGAGGCAACCATGAGCAACGCGAACAACGGCACCCCCAACAACCAACCCCGCACCCAACAAGTGCTCGCGACGCTCGAGCACGACGCGCAAGACGCGGCCTGGCGCCTCGCGGGGTCCCAGTTCGTCAAGCTCATGCGTGACCCGCTGGTTGGCCTGCTCTCGCGGCACCTCGCGCCAGGAGACGAGTCGATGCGCGCTCGTATCGCCGCGTTTCTCGACACCGAAATCGGCGCCGCGATGCTCTCGGCCATGCTCTCGGCCGCGCTCTCGGCGCTGCCCCGCGCCGCCGGTCCCGCGCCGGACCGACTCGCCCGCGAGCTGCGCGTTCGCGCGATGGCCGACGCCGGTGACGTCGTCGCAGACCTCGTGATGGGCCCGCTTCGTCAAGTGATGGCGCTGTATCTGCAAGATCCCAGCTTCAACACGCAACAAGCCGCGACGACAACCGCGCCCTTCGCGCCGCCAACGCTCGACGCTCCCCGCGTCGCAGCGACGGTCCCCACCGCGACGAGCGTCGACGTCAACGCAAACGCCTGAACCGTCTCGCACCGTCTCGAGCACTCACAAACGCAGCCACGAGAGCACGGAGTTGACCGGTTCGTTTCGTGATCGATCGGCGCTCGACTGCGCGGCACTGGCAAAGGGATGGGAGCCAGTGTTACACCAGCGGTCGCCATGGCGAGCCCGCCTCCTGACAAGCACGAGCTCATGCTCAAGCTGCTCGAGCACGGCAGCGTGTTCATGCACCTCGACCCGCGACGCGAAGGCGTGATCGTCCCCCAGTTTCTCCGGGATCGATCGCAGCTCGTGCTGCAGATTGGGTTGAATTTTCCCATTCCGATTCGCGATCTCGAGATCGACAAAGACGGCGTACGCTGCACGCTGTCCTTCAATCGGCAGCCGTTTTACTGCATCGTTCCCTGGTCTGGCGTGTACGCCCTCGTCGGCGAAGACGGGCAGGTCACCGTGTGGCCGAGCGACCTTCCCGCAGAGCTCGTCCCGCCGGCCGACGCCAACGCGCCGCAAGCGGTTCGCACGCGCAAGCCCAAGGACAAGAGCGTCAAGAAGGCGCGCGGGCCTCAGCCCGTCACTGAGGGCGAGACCGTCGCGCGCGCAGACGACAGCGCCGCCGCCCAGCCGCTCGCGCTCGCCGTGAGCGAAGGCACCGCCGACGCCACGACCGCAAGCACGACCGACGGCGAGAGCGCACCGAAGAAGTTCACCCGCAGCGGCCGCGAAGTGCCGCCCTGGCTCCGCGTGGTGAAGTAGCGTCCGTCGTGACCACAGGGCGACAGCGCCAGGCTCGACGCGCACGGTAGCTCGCCTGCGTCGCCCTCGCGGAGCTCTGGGTCGAGCGCGTCCTCATCGCAACGCGAGGGCAGCGGCAAGAGACCCGAACGTGACTGGAACACCTATTTTCAAGTAGTCCCAGAAGCCGATCTGCTCCTTGCTCTGCTCGATCACGATCACGTTCGCGACGCTGCCGAGCACCGCGAGATCGCCGGCGATCGTCGACGCGAGCGCCGTCGTGGCCCACGCCCGGTCCGCATCGCTAAACCCTCGGATCCACGGCTCGAGACCCGGCGATCAGCGCTTGCTGTCGTCGAGGTCCTCTGCGAGGTACGCGAGGATCACTTCGTCCAGCGACTTTTCACTCATGAGCCCATCCCCAAAGATGCTCGACGGAGCGGTCGCCCCCTCGTCACGCGGCTTGAAGCTCCCGAGGATCTCTGGCGCGCGCACGGCCTGGTAGTGTCCGCTCGCGCCCGCGGGGCGCGGCGGCGGTCGCTGCGACGGCGGCCGCGAGGTCGCGCCGGGCGGAGGAGCGACCGACGGTCGTGACGGCGACGCGGGGGCAGCAGACGGTGACCGCACCGGAGCGTCCATCGCGGTGACGCCCGGCGGCATCGGCGGCTTGAGCGCCGGAATGGCCACGGACGACGTGCGCTTGGGCGCGTCGACCACAGCAGCTACCGCGCTGGCAGCAGGCGCCGCGGTCGCCGTCGCAGCGGGAGCGCTCGTCGGCTTGGGCTCGGAGAGCGTCGGGCTCGACACTTTTCGCGCGGGCTCGGAGCCAGAGACCTGCGCAGACGAGAGAAGGTCGCCCGAGACCGCAGGCGCGTTTGCCTCTTTGGAGTCCGCGACTCCAGCCTCGAACAAGTGATCGAACTGACCGTCGCGCAACGCGATGAACATCGCTTTGTGCTGGTCCTGCATGATCTTCTTGACCTGAACGGCCATGTCCGGGGCCGTCACGATGTCCGCGTAGCTGGTCTTGTTGCTCTTGAGGATGCGCCCGCCGTCCGCGAACAGGTGCGTGATCACGTGCGGGTGTGACACGCCCGAGTCCTCGGTCTGGATATGAAACACACGTCCCTTGTGGCGGACGTTGGTGTTGTATCCGAGCAGGGGCGACGGACCCTTGGTCATTCTCCGTCTAACCTACCACGACTCGACGGCCCCCCGACACACGATCGACAACCCCAAACCAGCCGTCGAGCACGCCGGACAACACCGATGGGGCGAGCGCAACGAAGCGATCGAACTCCGCTCGGGACCTACCGCTCTCGAGCGAGACCACCAACACGACCATCGCCGTCGCGCTCGCCGTGGCTGCTCAGGCCGTCAGCCGCAACACGACCCACGCGAGCGCGCACCCGAAGGACACGATCGCGGCGAAACGTTCGCCCCTGCCCCAGGCCTGGATCGCGGGCGCGAGCGGCACGAACCAAGCCCATTTCTTGGTCGAGCGACGGGCGAGTCGCACGTGCTCGACGGCGAGCAGCGCGAGCACGAAGCTCGAAAGAATCCAGCGAACGAGAGGGGCGAGAGGCACAGCGGGACGCTCAGCGGGCTTCGGTGCGCGCGCGCAACAGCGAGCGCCACTTCGCGACAGCGTAGCCGAGGATCACGACCACGCAGCAAAGAAGAACCGCGGTGAAGATCGTATCGACCCAGCCCTGAAACCGCAGCGCGGCGTCGGGGCGGCGAGTGAGCGGCCAGTAGATGTCGAGGATGCCGCGGACGCCGGCGGTGATCGTCGTCGTTCCCACGAACAAGAGCGGCGCGCCGGTGATCCACGCGTAGCGAGGGCCCGATCGGCGCAGGATCACCGTGGTTCCGACCGTGAGGCCGACGACGGCGAGCAGCTGGTTGGCGATGCCGAACATCGGCCAGATGGTCTGCACGCTGCCGGTGAGCAAGAACGTCGTCCATCCGCCCACCACGATGGCGGTCGCAAGAAATCCAGCCCAAAACGAGTCGGACTTGCCGAGCGGTCGCCAGAGCTTTCCGAGAAACTCTTGCACCAGAAAGCGCCCGACGCGGGTGCCCGTGTCGATCGTCGTCAGGATGAAGAGCGCCTCGAACATGATCGCGAAGTGGTACCAGTACGCGAGCAGGTTCTTCGCGCCGCGAATGAACGGAAATCCTGCAAATATCCTGGCCATTCCAACAGCCAGAGAGACGCCTCCGCCCGTCCGCGCAGCGATGCGCTCGTGCGTGCTCGCCGCGAGCTGCGGCAGGTCGGTGACCGGCACGCCGAGCCGGGCGAAGTCCTCGTTCGAGAGCCCCGTCGGCGCCTGCTCGCTCGGATCGACGTGGTATCCCGCCGAAGCGAGCGCGGTGTTCGACAGAGACAAGAGCTTCGAGAGCGGCAGCGAGCGACCGGCGAGCTGCGCGACCGCAGCGGGGTCCGTCGAAGCGAGGCCGATCGCGCGTCGATCTTGAGCGGACATCGCCGCGATCACGCGATCGAGCTCGACGCGATCCCGCGCGAGCCCGGGTCGGCCCGGCGCGGCCGCGACCACGCGCACGGCAGGGTCGGTGTTGATCGCGATGTAATCGTTGACCGGAAGCGAAGACGCAGCGATGAGCGCGGTGAGGCCCACGACGCCCTCCATGAGCATTCCGCCGTAGCCGATGGGCCTCGCGTCGGTCTCGTTCGAGAGCATCTTGGGCGTCGTTCCCGAGGCGACGAGGCCGTGAAAACCCGAGATGGCGCCGCACGCGATGGTCACGAACACGAAGGGAAACAGCGGCCCTTTCACGATCGGGCCTCCGCCGTGCACCCACTGGGTAAACAGCGGGGTCTGGATCGTCGGGTTCACGACGATCACGCCGAGCACGAGCAGCCCGATGGTCCCGATCTTCAAGTAGCTCGACAGGTAGTCTCGCGGGCAGAGCAGCAACCACACGGGGAGCACGCTCGCGACGAAGCCATACGCAGCGATCGCGAGCGTGATGGTCGTCTTGTCGAAGCGAAAGTACGCCGCGAGCGGCCCGTCTTGAACGTGCTTTCCGATGATGAGCGCAGCGAAGAGCGCGATCACGCCGAAGACCGTGCTCTGCGTGATGGCGCCCTTTCGAATCTTGTACGACCAGATCCCCATCGCGAGCGCGATCGGAACGCTCGCTCCCACGGTAAACGTCCCCCACGCGCTCTCGGCCAGCGCGCCCACGACAACGATCCCGAGCCCCGCGATGGCGATCACCACGATCGTCAAGATCGCGATCATCGCGACGAGACCCGGCGTCGGACCGAGCTCTTCTCGGGCCAGCTCGGCGAGCGAGCGCCCTTCGGCGCGCGTGCTCGCGACGAGAATCACGAAGTCGTGCACCGCGCCGGCGAGCACCACCCCCGCCAGGATCCACAAGAAGCCCGGCGCAAAGCCGAACTGCGCCGCGAGCGTCGGGCCGATGAGCGGACCGGAGCCCGAGATCGCCGCGAAGTGATGCCCGAAGAGAACCCACTTGTTCGTGGGCACGTAGTTCTGGCCATCGTTGAATGTGTGTGCGGGCGTCACGCGACTCGGGTCGAGCGCGAGCGCGCGCGCCGCGATGAACGCCGAATAGTATCGATACGCGATCGCCAGCACGCAGAGCGCGCCCAACATCACCGGAGCTGCTTGGATCATGGGGGCTTGTGAACGCCGATGGTCCACTCCCCCGCGCGTCGCGTAAACCCGAGACCTCGTGCGGCTCGCAAATCCCCCGTTCCACCGCGAAAACGCTCAGCGTCCGGGCTTCGACGAACGGTCGCCTCCGCGTTCGACTTGCGCTCGAAGCGCCGTTTGCAGCGCAGCGCGCTCGCTTCGCTGCGCCAACCTCCACAGCGCGAGCGCGACGGTCACCGCCGGCCAGAGCACGAAGAAGAGCAGCGCGTTGGCGTCTCGATAGGTCACCCCGAGGCCGTTCGCGACGCGGATCATGAAGTCCACGCACATCGCGTACAGCGCGAAGGATGCTCGCTCGATCACGGCTCGCGCCCCGTCGCGCCGACGAGCCTCGCCCGCAGCGCGCGCAGCCGTTCGCGCTCGCGCCAGACGCTGACCCACAGGCCGTACATCACCGCAGGCCAGACGACGCAAAACACGAGGAGGTTGGCGATGCCGTACCCCCGCGCTCGGTCTCGCGAAAAGAGCCGTCCGAGCGCGTACAACCCGTCGATCGTCTTGCCGAACAGGTAGCGATCACTGGACAACACCGCAGGGAGCGTCGTTCGATGCGAGCAGCCCCGATTGTGGCACGCCCATGTGCACCGATCGGCTCTCGCAGCCTCGCGCGGAATAGTTGTTCTGGCGAGCGGAACGGACGGTGGCCACGCGTTGACCGCGAGCAGAAGCGCCCAGGGCACAACCAGCGGCGCGATCCAGGTCCACACCCACAAGGCCCACGGACGAAGACGTCGCATCGCTCGAAGCATGCAACCACACGGCGCCCATTTTCTTCCGCGCGGATCGCCGGAACAGAGGGACAATCGCGATCGTGCGACGAGTACATACGTTAGCCGCCGCGCTCGTCACCGCGGCGTTGCCCGCAGTGGGATGGAGTCAACCGCGACTCGACCCGGCGCCGAGACCGCCCGTCACCGCGCCGCCGGTCAACGAACCGTCGGAGCCGATCGCGATCCTGGACGGTGTCGTAGCGGCGGTCGCGGCGACGGTAGTGACCGTTCCGGCCTCGATCGGAATGGCGCGGGCGATGACCCTCGCCTCGCCCGATTTTCTCGGCGGAGCCATCCCGGCCCTTCTTTTCCTGGGTTTTGCGCCGCCGTTCGCAGCGCACGGGCTCGGGGTCGTCGCGATGAACCTGCACGAGCCGCGGCGCTACAACCTGTGGCCTTCGATCTTCGCCACCGTTCCGCTGCACCTCGGCGCGGTGGTCTTGGGGTCGGTTCTGGGCGTCAATCTCCGCGATCCCGCGACGCTGTTGCCGTTCGTCATCGCCGAGGCGATCGTTCTTCCCGCCGTGTCGATCACGCTGTCGTGGGTCTCGCGCAGGCCGCGCGCCCGCCCGCCCGCTGCCAGAGCGAGGAGCCGACCCGCGCTCGACGTCGCCGCGGTGAGAGCGCCGCTCGTTCGCGCGGCGATCGAGCTCCGCAGCGTCGAAGCGACTCCCGCTCTGCCAGGGATCGTCGCGCCGCTGTTCGCAGGGAGGTTTTGAGTCCATGAGCCTTCGCACAAAGATCACGCTCGCGGCGATCGTCGCGATGATTCCGACCACAGCCTCGGCGCAGAGCGCTTGTCCCGCTGGAGTCACGTACCCCGACGCGACCTGGCCGTCGCGGGCGCAAGAGGTCGCGACGCAACGAGCCGCAGAGATCGCGGCGCTCGAGCAGTTCGCCTTCACGCTCACCGGCGAGGACGAGGAGCGACGCGGCGTTCGAACGGACAGCGTCGTGATCGTTCATCGCGGCGCGATCATCTACGAGCGCTACGCGCGAAGCTGGACCGCCGAGCAGCCTCACTACGCGTGGAGCGTGACCAAGAGCGTGATGAACGTGCTCGCGGGCATCGCCGTCGCGCGCGGATACCTCACGATCGACGACTCGATCTGTCGATGGATGCCGTTTTTGCCCATGGATCGCTGCGCGATTCGCGTTCGAAACGCGCTCGAGTTCTCGACCGGCTTGGATTGGCGCGAGACCTACGAAAACGCGTCCAACCAGGAGTCGTCAGTGCTCGCGATGCTCTACGGCGAGGGTCGCTCCGACGCCGCGAGGTTCGTGGCGACGCATCCGTTTCGAGACGCACCGGGGACGACGTACATGTACTCGTCGGGAGACAGCAACATCTTGTCCCGCGCGGTCGAGCGCGCGTACGCCGCGGGCGGCGAGGACGCTGACTATCCCTGGCGCCGTCTGTTCGAGCCGCTCGGCATCACGAGCGCGACGCTCGAACGCGACGCCACTGGAACGATCATCGGCTCGTCGTGGTGGTACGCGACCCCGAAGGACATGGCGCGCTTCGGCTATTTTCTCCTGCGCGACGGATGTTGGCGCGACGGCAGAATCCTGCCCGAGCGTTGGGTGTCCGACTCGACCGCGGTCAACCCCGCGATTCGAATGCGACGACTCGACGCGGACGCCGACGACGTGCAGGGCCGGCAGTTCTGGCTCAACAAGCCGATCCCCGAGCAAAACGTCACCACGCCGTGGATGGGAGTCCCTGAAGACGCCTTCGCCGCGCGCGGGCACTGGGGCCAGTCGATCACCGTGATTCCATCGCGAGACCTCGTGATCGTGCGCACGGCGGACGATCGTCAGACAGGGGCGTTCAACTTCGCGCGCTTCGTCTCGCTGGCGATGGAGGTGGCGCGATGAGCACCCCCAGCAGCCTCCGTCGCACGATCGCGTCCGCCACGCTCGTCGCCGTCGGCGCGCTGGCGAGCTGCGAGGGTGACCCGCGGCCGTACGGCAATCACGACCTCGCGCTTCTCACTTCGTACGCAGCCAAAGAGATGTGCTCGTGCGTCTTCGTCATGAAGAAGGACGAGCCGTTTTGCCTGCGATTTACCAGAGCAAACCCGAACATCCGCACGGTGCGCGTCAACTACGAGGGGCGCTTCGTCGACGCGTTCGCCGCCCTCGCGTGGGGGGCGCGGGCACGATTCATCTCCCAGCGCGAAGGCTGCAGGCTCGAGCAGTGATCAGTCGTCGACGGCCGACGCGACCGGCGCTGCGAGGACCGTCGTGTTCTCGTCGTCGACGGCGGGACGATTGACGACCGTGCTCTCGTCTTGCGCGCCGTCCTCGAGTCGCTCGACGGACGAGCCGCTCGCGCCGCCGCGGTCGAGCGCAGGCATCGTCGCCGTTCGCTCTGCGAGCGCGCCGTGCGTGATGAACTGGTGCCAGGCGTCCGTCGCTCCACCGAGCGACGCCTGCACCTCGGACTCGAGGGACGACAGCGATGGCAGCGTCGGGTCGATCGTCTGCAACGCGCTGACGCAACCGAGCGCCGCCACCGAGCGTCCCGAGCGGACAAACGCGATGCCGAGCAGCGGGAGCACAGCCCTGGCCTCGGCGCCGAGCGCGAGCGCGCGACGCAGCGGGCCGATCGCTTCTGCGTGCCGCCGCTCGTCGATCATCGCCGACGCCAGCGAGAGGAACAAACCCGGCGCGGCCTCGCCGTCGAGCGCGTACTGGAGCGAGAGGCGTAGAACCTCCATCCGCTCATCGACTCGGCGCAAGCGACCGAAGGCGTCCGCGAGCGTTCCGAGCGCGCGAGCGAGGCGGGCGCGAGTACCCTGATCGAGCGCTTGTCCTTCGGCCGTGCGATGAAACACCGTCAACGGCGCGAGCCATGACACCAGCCGCGCGACCGCCTCTTCGGGGCGGCCCTCGTCGAGGGCCACGCGAGCCAGCTCCGCCTGCGAGAGCTCGATCGCGACCTGGCCACGGCCGGCGTCCGACTGAAGCACCTCGACGACGCGCTGCCGCAGAAACCTTCGCAGCTGTTTGAGCGCGACGACCTCTTCGATTCCGTCGTGCGCGACGACGACCCGCGCCTCACCGTCGGGCGCGATGCGAAGCTCGTTGAGGCTCAGACCGAAGAGCGGCGCGAGCAGCACGGACCGAACTCCGAGGTACGCGCGCAGCGCGGCTGGATCGCTCGAAGCGTCGACGGTGGACGCGGGCGCCTCGGCGTCGCCGACGAGCGCCGCGAGGACCGAGGTGCGAAGCGCAGCGACTGGCCCGCCGAGCGGATCGCCGGTGGGTTCGCGCAAAGCGTCCTCGGGCCGCTCGATCGGCGACGACTCTCGCCACCATCGAAGCTCGACGACCGAGCCGACGAGACGATCGCTTTGGACCGAGGCGATGCGAAAGCCCGCCGCGAGCGAGAGCGCGACGAGCCCGTCGCCGAGCCGAGCCGCGAGCTTCTCGAGCGGGCTGAATCCTGCGACGACGCGCTCGTACCATCCGTCGGCTCGGGCCGCGCTCAGGTCGATTCGACGCTCGTCACTGGAGGTCACGCCTCAGGTCCCCTCGCGCGCGAGCTTCTCTCGGTACCAGGCGATCGTGCGCAACAGGCCGTCTTCGAGGTCGACCTGCGCGCGAAAGCCAAGCAGCTCCTGAGCCTTGCGCGTGTCGGGGATGCGCAGCTCGACGTCGGCGAAGTTCCACGGGACGAACTCGATCGGCGAGCGCGACTCGGCGAGGCGGACGATGAGGCGAGCGAGCTGGTAGATCGTCACCGACGAGCGCGCGTTGCCGATGTTGAAAGCCTGTCCGATCGCCTCTTCGCGCTCGAGGCAGAGCAAGATCGAGTCGACGATGTCGTCGATGTAGCACCACGCGCGGATCTGATCGCCGTCGTTGTGGATCTTGATCGTCTCGTTCTTGATCGCGCGCGTGACGAACGCGTGGATCGCGCCCTCGCCGACCTGCCCCGGACCATAGATGTTGAAGGGCCGAATGCTGACCGTCGGGAGGCCGAACTGCTTGTGATAGTTGTGGGCGAGGTGCTCGGTGGCGATCTTCGCGACGGCGTACGTCCAGCGGGCTTCGCCGACGGCGCCGAGCTTGGTGGGCTCGCCCTCGCTGACGCGATAGGCGTGCGTGCCGAAGACCTCGGAGGTGCTGAAATCGACGAACCGCTTGCATCCGCCCAGCCGCTGCGCCGCGCGAAGGGCGTTCGTGGTGCCCTCCATCGCGATCTCCATCGTGAGCACGGGGTTCTTGAGCACCGTGTCGACGCCGGCGATCGACGCCAGGTGAACGACGGTGTCGCAGCCCTTCATCGCCGCGGCCATCGCCTCGTAGTCACGCACATCGCCTTGAATGAGCTTAACGTTGGGGTGCTTGTCGAGACCCGCGGCGCCGAGCGCGTTGCGCCGGAGCAAGTCGTAGACAACGCACTCGTTCGAGTCCGCCAGGCGGCGAACGAGCGCCGTGCCAATGAACCCTGCACCACCAGTGAGAAAGACCTTTTGACCTGAGACCATCGTAGGGCGCGCGATGATGGCACAGTCTTTCGCCGCGCGATACACAGAGCGAATCGGTCCGACAAAGTCCCGGCGCGCTCTGCCGTCGAGCCGTGCTACACTCCCTTTTCAGCGCGCGAGGAAGCGCGCGAAATACGCCTCTGGAGGTTGTCGCTCATATGGGGATCCTCGACCGCTTCGCTCGTTCGCTCAAAGCCAACGTCAACAACCTGATCGACAAGGCCGAAGACCCCGCCAAGGTCATCGCTCAGACGATCGACGATATGCAGGATGAGCTGAAAAAAGCCCGACAAGAGCACGTTCAGGCGCTCGCCTCGGTCAAGCAGCTCGAGCGCAAGGTCGCCGAGCACGTCAAAGAGTCCGAGGACTGGGAGCGCAAAGCCATGCTCGCGCTCGAGCACGGCGACGAAGAGCTCGCCCGCGAGGCCCTTCGCCGCAAGAAGAAGTCCGAGGCCGACGCGGTCGAGAGCGACCGGCTTCGAGGCCAGCAGTCCGCATACTCCGACGACATCAAGTCGTCGATCGACGCGATGGAGAAGAAGGTCGAGGAGCTGAAGGCCAGGCGGTCATCGCTCGCCGCCGCGGTGGCGCGCTCGCGCACTCCCGGGACCGACCCGCTCTCTGACGGTCAATCGGGCCCGGCGTCTCCTGCGCTCGCTCGCCTCAAGGAGATGCAGGACAAGATCGAGAACCTCGAAGCCGAGGCCGAAGCGCACAATCTCCTGGACGATCCGAAGAAAGTCGACCTCGAAGAGCGTTTCAAGAAGCTCGAGAAGGGCGACAAGAAAGACCAACTCGACGATGAGATCGCTGCACTCAAGGCGAGGCTGAAGAAGTAAGCTCGTCCCTCGACGCATGGACTCATGGATCGTCGCGCTTCGCGGCGCAGAAGACACTCTCGTCGAAGCCCGCGCGGTGTTCGGCTCGCCAAACGGCTGGGTCGATAGCCTCGAAGCCTTCGTGTTCGAGACGCTACGCCCCGAAGACGCGGCCGATCGGCTCTCGCGGCTGATGCCGACGATGCAGCGAGGGCTCGCGGGAGCCGTCGCGCTCGAGGGTGACGACCCGGTCGACGCCAGGCTTCGCGCGGCGGCGCTCGCGGCGAGCGCGGCGATCGGCGAGCTGCTCGTCGACCGCGCAGCGCGCCATCGGCTCGAGTCGCAGCTCGTGATGGTGCGCCCGTCGGTGCGCGAAGGGTGGCGGCTTCCGTGCGCCGCCGCCGCGATCGCCCCTCTCTGCGCCGATCGACGCCTTTGTCGCCAGAGCGTCGGCGAGCTGCCCTCGCGGCCGCCGTTCGTCGCGCGACAGCGGGAGATCAACGCGCTGCTCTCGGCGATCAGCCGCGGCAGCCCCGTGGTCGTGCGCGCCCCGCAGGGCGCAGGAGCGGCGCGGCTCATCGAAGAAGCGGCGACGCGCGCAAACGCGCCCGCGTTCTACCTGCCCGGCGACGTGCTGCTCGGTGGTTATTCGCAGCTCGAACGAGCGCTCGAGCACTGCCCCGAAGACGCGTGGGTGATCGCGGACCCGGTTCCGAAGACCGCCGCGGAAACCCTCACGAAGAACGTCGAGCGCATCGCCGCTCGGCGCACCGTGCTCCTGCGAGTGAGCGGTGAATTCGACATGCCGCTCCGCGCGCCGCCCGAGGGCATGTCCATCGGACCGCTGCGCGACTACGACGCCCGCGCGCTCGTCCACGCGATGCTCGGCGAGATCAAAGACGACCGCGTGGGCAGGCTCCTTGCGCGAAAGGGCTCGTTTCTCCCGGGGAGAATCGTCGAAGCCGTGCGCGCTGCGGTGCAGCTCGGCACCATCGTGCGCGACGAGGAGGGGTGGGCGTTTCGCCAACGAAAGCCGCTCAAGCCCGCCAGGCGCCCGAGCGAAATCGTCAACGCGCGGATCCACGACCTGCCCGAGGCGCTCGCCGAAGCGCTCGCCGCGCTCACCGCGCTCAACGATGGACGAAGCACTCAGACGGGGCACGCCCTCCTGCGAGGGCTCTTCACGCAGGAGCCAGCGGCGAGCGTGAGCGCGCTGTCGAAGCTCGCGCTCGTGCACGACGCAGATGAGCGCGTGCGCATCGATGAGTCCGTTCGCAGCGCGATCGCCACGAACAACCCTCACCTCGACCGCGCCCGCGCGCTGCTCGAGAGCGGCGCGGTCTCGCACGCGGCGCAAGGCGAGCGCCTGCTCAGCGTGGACCGGGGTCGCGAAGCCGCGGTGGCCTTCGCGCTCGCCTCGCGCACCGCGCTCGAGGCGGAGCTTCGCGCGACCGCGCTTCGGTATCTCGTCGTGGCCGCGCGTCACCCGGACCAACCCGAAGTAGCCGCGTGCATCCGCGCGACGCTGTCCTCGCTCGGCCCAGCCGTCAGCTTCGAGGTCGTCGGCGCTCGGACACGCCCGTCGCGCGCACGAGCGCTCGACCCGAACGCGCTCGACGCGACAGCGATGCAGCTCGAGGCCACCGACGCCGACGGCGCCGCGCGCCTGCGCGCCCTGGCCGAGCTCGTCCGCGGAAACTCCCAGCGCGCGATGCAGATCGCCTCGGCCCCGCCCTCGAGCGACGAGTCGTCCTCGAAGCTGCAGCTCACCGCCGCGCTCGCGCAGGCCGCGACCGGAGACGCTCCGCGCGCTGTGCGATCGACGATCCTCGCGCTCGCCATCGCGAGGCAGCGCTCGGACGCGGCAGGCGAGGCCGCCGCGTTGTCGCTGTTGGCTTCGCTCTACCGCGCGTTCGGGCGCGACGAAGACGCCCGCACGATGGCAGAAGCCGCGCGAAGGCTCCTTCCGGCCGCCGCGCCAGCGTGACGGGCGGCGGGCGACGCTATTGAATAGTCGCCCAGATATTCATCGCCCTCAGCGCGGCTTCTTCGCGGCTTCGGCGATCTTCGCGTCGAGCACGTCGAGCTTCGGCGAGCTCGCCTTCGCCCGCGCGAGCATCGCGTGCATCTTGGCTCCCGCGAGGTCGCCGCGCTCGAGCGCGACGACAGCCTTGTCGTAGAGCGCCTGCGCCGCAGCCGGGAGCGGAATCTCCGCGACGGCGCCGGTCGCCGCGTCCGCGCCAGCGAACATCTCGTCGACCGACAGCCGCGTCGCGCCGGCCCCGCGCGCCTTGTCGAATCGAGCTCGCAGCACTTGATTTGTGAGCACGCGATACGCCTCGCTCCCGCGCTTGAACACGCGCAGGGCCCGCTCTTGCTGGTCCGGCTCGTCCACGTAGCGATCAGGATGAAACATCAGCGCGAACTGATGAAACGCCTCGCGCACTTCTTCGTGCGGAGCCGACGAGGGAAGGCCCAACAACGCGTAGTAGTCCAAGTCCTCGAGCTGCTCGAAGACCTGTGCGAACTGGGCGCTTCTGTCCTCGGACACGCTCAACGGGACCTCAGTTTCCGCGCTGGCGCGCGGCCATCGCAGACGCCTGCGCGACGCCCGGCATCGTGAGCAGGTTGATCTTCGCCGTCGTCTGAGCGCCCGTCAGCGTGTCGAGCGCGCGCACCCGCAACGTCCCGTCTGCGTCGAGCTCGAACGTGACCGCGATCTTCACGTCGCCGCGCGGCGCCGGACGCAAGCCCGACAGCTCGAGCTCGCCGAGCGGTTGATTCTCACCGAACCGCGGCTGCTCTCCCTGCGCGATGCGAATTCGAACGTCCTGCTGGTTGTCGTAGGCCGTCGCGAACTCCCGCGTTTGTTCGAGCGGGATCGTGGAGTTTCGCGCGATGACGAGCTGGCTGAGGCCTCCGACGGTCTCGACTCGAAGGCTCTGCGGAGTCACGTCGAGCAGCAGCGGCGGTTGCATCCGCGACGAGACCGACGAAGCGGTCGGCGGAGGGAGCACGGGCGGAGGCGTGACGGGCATCGGCGCAGGGGCGCCCCACGGCGCAGCCGAAGTCGCAGCGTACGCGTTGGCCGGAGCCGATCCATATCGGTTGGCGCCCGGCGACGGCGACGGCGATGGCGCCCCGGCAGAGCCAGCGAACGGAGCAGTCGCCACCGCCGACGGCGCGCTTGGTGGCGGCGGCGGAAGCGGCGCGTCGAACCCGAGGTCCGCGTCGCTCAACCCCTTCATCGACGTCAGCAACGACGCGTCGCCGAACGTCGGGTCCGGAATCGCGGGAGGTGGTCCCGGCGGTGGCATCGGCGGCGCGATGGGAGGCATTGGAGGCGGAGGGGCCGCTCCCATGACTGCTGTTCGTCGCCCGACGACGTTGCCCGGCGCCTGGGCGTTGTAGGCGTTTGCCGGTGGCATCGGCGGGTTCGCCGGCGGCATCGGAGGGACGGGGGGAACGTTGTTTGCCGCGATCGATTGCGGCGGCGTAGGAGGGGCTGGTCCCTCGGCGTCACCGATGAGCTGCGAGTAGCGTTTGAGCGTCGTGACGCCCTCGCTCGGAGGGTCTTCGGTCGCAGAACGGACGCTCCCGAGGATCGAGGGACCGATCGTGGGCTGCGTCGGGATGTTCGATCCGTGCGGCGCTCGCGTCGGGATGTTCGACGGATCCACGTTCGTAAGCGTGGGAATCTTCGATTCGACCTTCGTGCTCAGCGCCGGAAGGTCGACGGACGCGCCGATGTCGGTCACCGTCTTGGGCGCATGCGCCAGCATCGCTGCGCTGTGCATCGACGTCGGCTCGTCGGCAAACGCGTCGTCGAGCGGGGGCGCCGTCGGGACCGGCACGACCGATCGAATCGCCGTCGGCAGGTTCGGCTCGTCGTCGTCGAGCGGGACGAGCGACTCGGGACGGACCGAAATCGACGGCTGCGACTGCGCGGAGTTCCACGACATGTCGCCGGGCTTCGGAGGCACGATCGACGAGGCTGGAGGAGCCGGCGGAACGGGCGGCGGAAATCCAACGCCCGTTGGCGGCATCGGCGCGCTCGGAGAAGAGAGCGGCGCCGCCGGCGGGACCGCAGCGCTCGCGTGGGTGATCGTCCGCGTGCGCATTCGCGGAGCGGGCATTCCCGCTGCGGGCGCAGACGGCTCAGGCTTCACCGCCGGAAGCGCGTGGTCCGACGAACTCGGCCGCGCGACACCATGCGGCTCGGTCGACGTTCGCGGGCGCGCGCCAGGGATGCTCGCGGGCGCGGCGACCGCGGGCATCGCAGTAATGCTCTCGCCCGAATCGATGCGAACCGCAGGGAGTCCCCCAGTCGACACGGAACTTGGCAGCGCTCCGCTCGGAGGCAGCATGGGAAGACCGATCGCGTCTCCGCGAACCGCTGGCAGATCCGAGAACGACGGCGCCTCTGGCGGCGGCGGCGGCGGCGGCGGCGGCGGCCCAGGCGCGAAAACCGGCGCGGGTGCTTTGACCGCGGGCAACGCGGTCACCGAACCCGGGATGCTCGATGGCGACGTTGTGATCGGCGCCGGTGGTGGCGGCGGTGGTGGCGCATCGGCGCCGCGACGAATCGGCGCTCGACCCGCTGGGCGCGCTGCCGGAAGCGCGGTGCTCGACACTCCGCCCGGCTTCGCCGCGGGAAGATCCATCGACGCGCCGAAGCCTGGCGGCGCGGGCGGCACGGGCGGCAACGGCGCCGAAACTCCGGGGCGAACCGCGGGCATCGCCGCACCCGAGATCCCCGGCAGCGCGGGCGCCGGCGGCGCGGGTGGAATCGGCCCCGCAGCGCTCATCGGAGCCTGCGACGGCGACACTGGAGGCGCGTTCGATGGCGACGGCGGCGCACCAGATGGCGACTTGCTCGCGCGCGATTGGCCAGTGATCTTGGTGCGCTTTCCCCCGAGCGCCTCGGCGAGCACCGCGGCCCCCATCCCGACGACGGTCTCGGGCGGCAGCGACGTGTGCGGCTCGCTTCGAAAGAAGTCACGAACGGCCCGACGAACGAGCGGGATCTGCGACGATCCGCCGACCAGGATCACCGCTGCAAAATCGCTGGGCTTGAGACCAGCGAGCTTGAGCGCCTCCGCAGAGACGTCGATGGTGCGTTGGACGAAGGGCTGCGCGACCTTCTCGAACTCGCTTCGCGCGATGCGCGAGCGAAACTCGAGCGGCCGTCCGCCGGGTCCCTGCGCGATGCCGGGCACCTTCACCTGCACGCTCTCGAGCGACGACAGGTCGATCTTCGCTTGCTCGGCCGCAGCGCGAAGCATCTCGTAGGCGCGGCGATCCTTGCGCGCGTCGAACCGAAGGGCCTTGGACGCCCCGTCGGCGAGCCCTTCGGCGAGCGCCATATCGATGTCGTCTCCGCCGAGAAACGTGTCCCCCGCGGTCGCGAGCACTTCGAACACGTTGCCCGACAGCTCGAGCAGCGTGACGTCGAAGGTCCCGCCGCCGAAATCGAAGACTGCGATGCGCTCGCGCGTTCCACGGCCGTAGCCGTAGGCGAGCGCGGCCGCTGTCGGCTCGTTCAGGATTCGCGCGACGTCGATGTCCGCGATTTGTCCGGCGAGCTTCGTGGCGCTTCGCTGAAGCTCGTTGAAGTTCGCGGGCACGGTGATCACCGCTCGCCCGATCGGCTGGCCGAGGGCGGCCTCGGCGACGCGACGCACCTCGCGAAGCACCAGCGCCGAGAGCTCCGGGAGCGTGTGCGTCCCTGCGCGCGTCCGTACGAGCACCGACTGGTCCGGCCCGCGTTCGAGCTGAAACGCAAAGCGCGCCGCGGCGCGACGAACCTCTTCGGAATCGAACGGCCGACCCATGAGACGCTTCACTGAAAACACTGTGTTTTCAGGATCTTGCGTCCTAGCCACGCGAGCCGGCGCGCCCACGAGCGTCTGCCCGTTGGCTGCGAACGACACAACGCTCGGAATCAGGCCAACACCTTCGGGCGTCGTGAGCACCCGCGGTTGGCCGCCTTGCGCGACGGCGACGACAGAGTTCGTCGTCCCCAGGTCGATGCCGACAGCGATCGGGTTGGTCATCTCTCTCTCACCTATCACTTTACCGCGAGCGAGCGCTCGATGGCGTCCAGTTCGCTCTCGATCCACCGCCGCACCGACGCGGCGAAGGGCCACATGTATCCGTAGTCGGGACCGGAGAATCGCCGAACGATCTCCTCGCGAAACGCAGGGTCCCTCGCCGCCTCGAGCCCCTCGAGCTCGGCGACGCACCGAAGCGAGACGCGGTAGGCCTCCCACTCGAGCTGGGCGCGACACCAGGCCAGGCCCATCGGGAGCGGGACGAGCAGATACAACACCGCCATTCCCACGAGCCCGAAACGGGCGAACTGCCTGACGTGAACCAGCTCGTGCTCGAGCGTCTCCCAGCGCCGACCTGGAGGCACAGACTCCCACCCTTCGGGCAGGTAGATCGTCCGACCGATCGTCGTGACGTAGTCCGTGAGGTACGAGCGCATCGCTCCGAACGTGATCACTCGCAACGCGCGGTCGATCCAGCGCTGCAGCGGGACGTCCCGCTTGCGGACGACCGATACACCCTCGCGCGCGAGCTCGATCGTCACGCGCTCGAGCAGCGCACGCGCTCGCTCGCCGTGCACGGATCGATCCTCGGCGCGATCGCTCACGCTGCGCCTCGCGCGTGATCGGAGGCCGTCGCTGGGTGGTCGCTACGCATCATCGCCCTTCGCCGCGTCGATTTTTGACCCATGTATTCAAACACGCGATCGCTCCTCTCAAAACGAGTGCACCGCGCTGAGCCACGGCCAGACCGACACGGGGCTGGTGCCCCAGGCGAGCAGCGACCGCTCTCCGACGATCACCAGCGCCCCGACGTCGACGCTGCTCTTTCGAGTGAAGAGCCTCACGCCGAGCGTGCCGTACGGCATCCATCGCGGCTGCGCGTTGCCGAGCAACGACAGCCTCGAGACGCTCGACGCGGTCTCCGGGAGCGCCTCGCCGAAGACCATCACCTGCCCGAGCGCCTTCACGCCCTCGACGATGCGCGCGTCCACCGTGAGGTGCGCGAGCGTCCACAAGCCACCCATCGAGACGCGCTGCGCCGCGTGTACGCCCAGGTGAAGCCCGCCGCGCTCGCCCCACACGGAGAACACCGGGCCGACGGCGCCCCACGCCCCTCCGCCGTTCCAGGTGAAGCCGAAGAAGTCAGCGGCGACGGTCGTTCCTGGATGAAACGGCACCTGCACCATCGCCCAGACTCCCAACGCGACGTTGGACTCGGACACGATGTTGAATCGAACGTCGGCCGACAGACCGACCAGCGCGTACGGCAGGCCCACGCCCACGTCGATGCGGCGGTGCGCGCCGTAGCGAACAGCGACCCATCCGAGCAACGTCCCGACCGCGACCGCGCCATCGCCCACCCGCAGCGTTCGGGCGCCGGGCATCGCGTAGTACTGGTAGCCCGTCGGGTCAGGCGTTCGCGCGAAGTGCTCGAATTCACCCTGCGTTGGCGGCGCGATGGGGCCAAACGCTCCCTCGGTCCGCACAGGCCTCGACGCAGCTGGAGGCGACGCCTCTGCGCTCGGCGGCGGCGCGGCCCGCGCCGGTGCGAGCGGCGCCGACTGGCCGAGCGCGGGCGTCGCGACGAGCCACACGCCCGCCGCTAACGTCATCGATGCCGCGATCGAGAGCCTCACGCGACGCTATTGTTTCTGGCTGCGAGCCAAAGAGGCAACTTCCTCAACGACCCGAAGACCGCCGCGTCCCTCCCCGAACGCCCCCAAATCCCCCGAATCGCAGCAATTTGTCAGGGTGTTTCGGGTGCAGCCGGATCGGTCGCGACCGGCGCGCTCTCGCCCTCGACCGGCGCGACGCTGGGCCGGCCCGCGCCCTCGAGCACTTCGCCCGCTACGACCTCGACGCGCTCGACCGCGACCACCTTCTCGCCGTCGTTGACGTCGATGATTCGAACGCCCTGCGTGTTGCGCCCGGCGAGCCGGACTTGCGAGACAAACGTACGGAGCGTCTGCCCCTTGTCGGTCACGACCATCAGCTGATCGCCCTCGCCCACGAGGACGAGATCGACCACATCGCCGTTGCGATCGCTGGCGTCGATCGCGATGATCCCGAGTCCACCGCGGCCCTGCGAGCGGTACTCCTCGGTCTCGGTGCGCTTTCCGTAGCCCTTTTCGCAGACCGCGAGGACCTGCTGGGTCTTGGGATCCTCGATCATGCGCAGCGACACGACCGTGTCGCCTTCGCGAAGCTCGATTCCCTTCACGCCGCGCGAGTCGCGGCCCACCTGACGAATCTCGCTCGCGGGAAAGCGGATGCTCATCCCCTTGCGTGTCCCGAGGATCACTTCGCAATCGGGCGCGGCCACCACTGCCGTGAGCAGCTCGTCGCCCTCGTCGATCGCGACGCCGATGATCCCCGTCTGGCGAATGCTCGAGTACGCCGTGAGGTCGGTGCGCTTGACCAGGCCCTTCTTCGAGCACGTCACGAGGTCCAGGCCCTCTTTGAACTCCTTGACGCTCAGCACCACCGCGACGCGCTCGCTGTCAGCGAGCCCGAGGAAGTTCACGATCGCCTTGCCACGCGAGGCGCGCGCGGCCTCGGGCAGCTCGTAGATCTTCTTGGTGAACGCCTTGCCCGTGTCCGTGAGGAAGAGCACGGTGTCGTGCGAGCTCGACACGAAGATCTGGTGCACCCAGTCCTCGTCTCGTACGTCCATCCCCGAGCTTCCCTTGCCCGAGCGATTCTGCGCGCGATAGTCGCTGAGCGACACGCGCTTGACGTAGCCCTTGTGCGAAAGCGTGACGACCACCTCGTGCTCGGGCACGAGGTCCGCCATCGAGATCTCGCCGTCGGCGAGCTCGATCGACGTCCGTCGCGGCTCGGCGAACTTCGCCTTGATCTCTTCGAGCTCCTTCTTGATCTCGCCGAGCAGCACCGACTCGTTGCCGAGGATGCTCTTGTAGAACGCGATGATGTTGGACAGCTCGCCGTACTCCGCAGCGAGCTTCTCGCGCTCGAGGCCGGTGAGCGACGCGAGGCGCATGTCGAGGATGGCCTTCGCTTGCCGCTCGGTCAGCCGGTAGTCGATGATCTTCGCGGCCTCGTCGATCTCGGACTGCGGACGACCCGCGCGTCGCACGAAATCCTCGAGACCCTTCAGCGGCAGCGCCATGAGCGCTTCTTTCGCCGACTCTGGATCGGACGAGCGCCGGATCGTCTCGATGATGAGATCGATCTCGGTCGTCGCCATGCCCTTGCCGAGCACGACCTCTCGCTCGCTCTCGGCCTTGCGAAGCTCGAACCGCGTACGCCTGGTAACAACGTCGCGACGGTGCTCGATGAACACGTGCAAGAGCTGCTTCAGGTCGAGCACGCGAGGCTGACCGTTGACGATCGCGAGCGCGATGTACCCGAAGTTCTCTTGCAGCTGCGTCTGCTTGTAGAGCGCGTTGAGCACCACCTGCGCGACGGCGTCTCGCTTGAGCTCGACCACGATGCGCATGCCTTCGCGCGAGCTCTCGTTGCGCAGGTCGGCGATGCCCTCGAGCTTCTTGTCGCGCACCAGGTCCGCCATGTGCTCGAGCAGCTTGGCGCTGTTGACCTGGTAGGGGATCTCCGTGATGACGATCCGCTCGCGGTCTTTGCCGGTCGTCTCGATGTCCGCCTTGGCGCGCATCGTGATCGTGCCGCGGCCCGTGAGGTACGCCTTTCGCGATCCCTCGGTGCCGAGGATCGAGGCCGCCGTCGGAAAGTCCGGTCCCTTGACGAATTGCAGTAAATCCTCGGCGCTGCACTCTGGGTTGTCGATGACGTGAAGCGTGCCGTCGATCACCTCGCCGAGGTTGTGCGGCGGGATGTTCGTGGCCATGCCGACCGCGATCCCGTTGGTCCCGTTGACCAACAGATTGGGGAAGCGCGCCGGCAAGACGTCGGGCTCCTCCGTGCTTCCGTCGTAGTTGGGCGAGTAGTCGACGGTGTCCTTCTCGATGTCCCTGAGAAGCTCCTGCGCGATCGGCATGAGCTTGCACTCGGTGTATCGATACGCCGCAGCGGGATCGCCCTCGACCGAGCCAAAATTGCCCTGCCCGTCCACGACGGGCATACGCATCGAGAAGTCCTGCGCCATGCGCACGAGCGCGTCGTACACGCTCGAGTCACCGTGCGGGTGGTACTTGCCGAGCACGTCTCCCACGACGCGAGCGCACTTCACGTACTTGCCGCCCGGCGACAAGTTGAGCTGGTCCATCGTGTACAGGATTCGACGGTGCACCGGCTTGAGCCCGTCGCGCGCGTCGGGGATCGCGCGGCCCACGATGACGCTCATCGCGTAGTCGAGGTAGCTGCGCTGCACTTCTTCTTCGAACACCACCGGCACTGGAGCGGCGATTCCGTTGCCGCCAGAACCACCAGTCGCCCCCGCGCCATCTCGTTCGTCTGTCATCGTCGCCTCGGTTCGCACGAAGTCGCGTAAATCGCTAAAAAACCACGCAATTTTCGCGGCGGTCGAGCGTTGAGACTTCTATCACAGCCCCCCGTGTGCGGCCACTTATAATGTTCGCGCGCGTGAAGTCAGCGAGACATTATCTGTCCACTGCCCACCGGATGAACACCATCGCCAACGTCGTTGGCGCTCCTGCGCGTGCGAAGCGCAGCAAGCCTGCGCGCAACGCGCGGCACGTGGCATGCTGTGTCGCGCTTGCCCCCATCGATGCGCCCCGCCCGATCGCTGAAACAACGGCTCACCCTCGTCGCGACCTTCGCCCTGCTCGCGGCAGCGTCGAGCTGCATTTCGCGGCCCATCCCGATTCCTCCGCCGATGGCGCAGGTGCAGGCGCTCACCGATTGCGACGGCAGCGCAGAGTGCCCGGCCGGAGGCGTCATCGTCGACGTCGAGGGCCTCGCGAACCCTGGCGCGCTCGTGCTCGTCGAGAACCTCACGCGCCCGCTCGCCAACGGCGTCCTCTACTCGGCCTCGGCGTTCGCCAATCGCAGCCCCGACAGTGACGCAAGCAGCTCCGACGGCGGCGTGCCCAACGTCGCGGGGCGGTTCTTCATTCGGCTGGGACCGATGCGCTCTGCGCCGGGATCGACCGTCGTCGCTTCGCAGCGGGGCGACATGCTCTCGGTGCGCCAGTTCGTCGAAGTCGAAGGCGGCCGCTTCGAAGCGAGCAACGGCGCGACGTTCACCGTTCGCTGACCGCCCTCGCGAGCGCGCCGCTCGCCCTGCGCACCGTCGAAAACTGGCTCCCGCGCTTCGCGCTGTTGTACGTGCCTTCGCACAGCAGCGAGTGATGGAGGTCGGTGATGGCTGATTTGGGAACGATGCGTGATCTCGATCAAATCCGTGAGCGAGAGGACGGGCGAGACCCCGCGCGCACCGTCGTTCTGGCCGTCGGCGGGTTGGCCGCTGCGTGCGTGCTCTTCGCCGCAGGCGTGCTGATCGGGCGCGATAACGACAACGCTCGCGCGACACGGCGCGAAGATCCGCTCGCGAGGCTCGACGCGCTCGCCACGCAGGCGGCGCGCGCGCCGACGCCCGAGGTCACCTACCCCTCGCAGCTCGCTGAACGACGGACGACCCTCGAGGGCGCTTCCGGTGCAAGCAGCGGCGCAACCAACAGCCTTGCGGTCGCGGGCACAGCGGCATCTCCGTCGCCCCTTCCGAGCGGCAGCGCGCCGACGCAAACGCGAGAAACGCGAGCGCAAGCCGCGCCTGCGTCGGCGCTGATCGACAACACCGGCGCCGTGCGACCCCAAGGCCCCATGCCCGCTCGGCTGCCCGTGGCGAGCGCCGTCGTCCCCGCGGCCCCCGTCGCTCGTGACGATCGCGCAGAGCGAGGCACGCCAGCGCCCGCTGGATCGGACGGCACGTTCTCGCTGCAAGTGAGCTCGTTTCGCAACCTCGCCGGCGCGCAGACGTTCGCGACGCGCCTTCGCGAGCGCGGCCACCGCGCGTTCGTCGCGTCGGGAATGGCCACCACAGGCACAGGAACCTGGCATCGCGTGCGCATCGGTCCTTTCGGCTCGATGCGCGACGTCGCCCGCTACCGAACTGACTTCGAGGCGCGCGAGCGGCTTCCGACCTTCGTCGTTCGACGCGACGACGAGACCCCTCGCCACTGAAGCGCCCGCTCTCGGAGCGCGAGCGCCGTCCGATGAGCGCCCACACAATCAAGTGGGGGCCGCCCCCTCACCGCTCCTCATCGCACCGTTCGAAGAGCGCCGCCGGCCAACGTCGGCGTGATCCTGACGGGCACAGCCGTCATCGCCGCAGGCACCGAGGGGGTCGCTGTCACGACAGGCGCGAAGCGCGGTCCGCTCGACGCTCCCACGAAGCCGACCGCCGACGAGGAAGACGGAGTCGTCGGTGGCTGAGCAGGCAACGGAGCGCTCTGCGGCGCAACCTGCGGCGCCGGAGCGCTCGGCTCGACCCGAACGATCGTCGATCGCGCCCACGGCTCGAAGCGCGGGGCGATGTTGGCGACCAGCGGGGCGCGCAGTCGCTCCTGATCGCTCCACAAGCCGCTTCGCGTCGCCGACCTGACAGGGTTCGCGGAAGGCTGCGCGCGGCCTGCGATCGGGGCGGTTGGCGTTGCGCCGACGGCAGCGTCGACGCGGGTCACGCTGGTGGTCGGCGGCGACTCGAACGTCGAGAGCTCCTCGAATCGGTCGAGCGCTGAGTCGTCGCGGATCACGACGGTCGCCCAACGATCGGCCGCGCGTGGCTCGAGCGCGTCGTCTCCCGTCGATCGCACAGCGCCTGTCGTCGTCGGGTTGCCGCTCGGCGCGCGGCCGCGAAGGTCCGTGGCCCAACCGATCGAATGGCCGTGCTCGACGCTCGACGCCGCGAGCGGCGCTGCGGCGCGACCGCGGATCCCTCGCGTCGCTGGCGACGGCGCGAACAACCCGTCGAATGACAACCAGCACCAGTGATCGACGTCAGCGACGCTCCAACCAACGTGCCGACCAGAGACACGCCATCGCACCGGCGCTGGCGAATAGTCGGCGCCGAATCGCCACGCCCAACGCTCGCCGATGCGAAGCCACTGGCCGTAATGAAACGCCACCGCGCCCCAGACGAACTCGCTTCTCCAGCGCGGTCCGCTCGGCTCATCGCCCCACTGTCCGTGCGTCACGAACGGCTCGAACGTCTCCCTGTGCGCGACGTCAGGAAACCACAGCTCACCGAGCGACGTGCTCTCCCATCGCCCCTCCGGCGCCAGCACAACCCGCGCGACCGACTCGCTCAGCGCCTGCCCTGCGGCCCACGCAGCAGCCTCCGCCCGAGCCTCGACCGTCACCGGCGCGCTCGCCCCTCCCCGGTCGATCACCACCCGCGCCACGGCGGACGCCCGCACGGTGGGCGAAGCAACCGCGGCCGAGCCGCCGAGCGAGCCAGCGCAGCCGCTCGCCGCGACCGTCGTAGCGAGCGCAAACACAAAGTTTCCCCGAGCGAATCGCTTCATGGTCGAGCACTCTCCGAGCGAGATCGTGCCACGAGACGCGCGCTTCGAGAAGGGAGGTCAACACCCAGAGGCGGTAGCTTCGCTCTCGAGGATCGCGAGCACACGCGCAGGGTCGCGCTCGGACAAGAGCTGCGCGCGCACGCGCGCGTCGCGCAGGATCCTCGAGAAGCGAGCGAGCGCCTTGAGGTGGGCCGTATTGTCCTTCTCGGGCGCGAGAATCCCGACGAAGATGCGCACCCGCTGTCGGTCGATCGCGTCGAAATCGACTCCCTTCGCGCTGAACGCCAGCGCGGCGATCACTCGATCGATCCCGCCCATTCGACCGTGAGGAATCGCCACCTCGTCGCCCACGCCGGTGCTCGCGAGCGCCTCGCGGTCCGCGAGCACCTTCGTGATGGTCGCCGCGGACACGTCGGGCATCCCACGCGCAAGCAGTCCGCCGAGGACCTCGAGGACCTCGTGCTTGTCTGTCGCCCGAAGGCCAGTGTCGATCCGGTCGGCAGCGACCAACTCGATAAGCCGCATCGCGCGGCGAATTACCCCCAACGACCGTGCGATGTCTAGAGCGTCGAGCCGATTGTGGCTACGCCTCGTCGCGCTCGGCCTGCGCCTCGAGCGCCACCTCGGCGGCGCTGTGGCTTCCCTTGGCGGTGCGCGTCGCGGTGTCGTGCGCCTTCGAGATCTGGTGCTGCACCTTGTCGCTCACCAGGTCGATCGACTTGTACATGTCGTCGCTTTCGTGCCTCGCGTGATATTGGCGTCCACCCGACGACAGGTGCACCTCCGCCACGAACTGATGACGCTCTTGGGACAGAGTGAACTGCGCGTCGAGCGGCGCACGCAGATACTTTTGCGTTCGTTCGATCTTTTCTCGCGCGTACGTCTTCAGGGCGTCGCTCGAGTCCATGTGGCGGAACGTGATCGAAACTCCCATGCTCGTCCTCCAATTGGAGTGGTCTCGCGGCGGCCTCGTCTCGCGTATCGCGGCAGCGCGACGTTGCTGGTGGGACGCCGGGTCGACACAACGTCGACACAACGATCGTAACGCACGGCGAGCGCGAGCGTCACCGGTCACGATGCGTTGTCGTCGCTGATTTTCACGAGAGACTTCGCGACGCGCACCGGCTGACGAACGCCCTCGACTCGCGCTACGCTTTCGCGCCTTCGCCGGGGGGGCGCCTCGACGGTCGCGTCGCGACCCAAACGCCCAAGAGAATCGCGACGAGCCCCGCGGCCGTCGCGAGCTCGAGGCGCTCACGCGGAAGCGGCACCGAGAGCCACGCGGCCAGCGCGTCGCCAAACAACATCGCCATCAACACCGCGAGCGCAGGCTGAACGTAGATGAACGCCGCGACGAGCGAGCTCGGCGCGCGCGCGAGCGCATAGGCGTTGCCTGCGTACGCAAGCACCGTCGGCGCCGCTACGACGTACGCGATCGCCGCCCAGGTCCGCGCCGAGAACGAAGGCGCGCCGCGCACGAGCTCCCGCAGTCCAATCGGCAACACGCACAGCGCCGCGATCGGAAAGATCCAACCGAGCACAGTGAACGCGCCGTGCCGCGCGAACACAGCGCGGCCGCGCACGAGGTAGCTCGCGTACGACGCGCTGTTGATGAGCACGAGCGCGTCGCCCACGAGATGCGGCTGCGCCCCCGCAGCGCGCCACGGACGCGCGACCAGGACCGCCCCCGCCATCGCGCAGCTGATCCCGAAGACCACCGATCGCGACAGCCGCTCGGCGCCGGTGAACACCGCGAACAGCGCAGAGAACACAGGGATCGTCGCGACGAGCAGCGTCGTCTCGATCGCGCTCGTTCGAGCGAGTCCCCACGTGAAGCAGAGCTGATTGATCACCAGACCCGTCAGCGCCAGCCACAAGACCGCGAGTCGCTCGCCGCGTGGCGCGACGAGCGGCCTGCCGCTCACGAGCGAGAGCGCCACGAACGCGACCGCCCCGCCGAGCAGTCGCAAGAGCGTGAGGGCCTCGGGGGCGACGACCCCGAGCGTCACCTTTCCGACGATCGCCCAGCTCGCGAAGGCAAACTGCACTGCGATCAACGCAGCGACGACTCGAGCGCGCGATCCCCCTGGTTGTGCGCGGCTCGCGTCGCGCTGATCACTCAACGCACGAACGCCTTGCGGCCGAGGTACCGAGCGCCGTACCCGAGCTCTTGCTCGATGCGAAGGAGCTGATTGTACTTCGCGACGCGATCCGAGCGGCTCGCGCTGCCGGTCTTGATCATTCCGGCGTTGGTCCCGACGGCGAGGTCCGCGATGAAGGTGTCTTCGGTCTCGCCCGAGCGGTGCGAGATGATCGACCGATACCCGTGCCGCGCGCCGAGCGCGATCGCGTCGAGCGTCTCGCTCACCGTTCCAATTTGGTTGAGCTTGATCAGGATCGAGTTGCCGACTCCGTCGTCGATGCCGCGCTGCAAGCGGGAGATGTTGGTCACGAACAAGTCGTCACCGACGAGCTGGCAGATGCCTCCGGTGCGCTTGGTGTGCGCCTTCCAGCCGTCCCAGTCGTCTTCGGCGAAGCCGTCTTCGATGGAGATCAGCGGGTACTTCGAGGTCAACGTCGCGTACAGCTCGACGAGCTCTTCGCGAGACTTCAGGGCCCGGTCCCACTGGTAGGTGCCGTTGGCCTTGTCGTAGAGCCCGCTCGCGGCGACGTCGAGCGCGAGGCAGATGTCCTTTCCAGGCGCGTAGCCCGCGGACTCGATCGCCTTGAGGATCCGCTGAATCGCCTCTTCGTTCGTGGCGAGCTTCGGAGCGAAGCCGCCCTCGTCGCCGACCGCCGTCGTGAGGCCGTCTTTCTTCAGCTGGCTCTTGAGGTGATGAAACACCTCGACGCCCGCGCGAAGCGCGTCGGCGAAGTTAGTCATGCCCACTGGGGCGACCATGAACTCCTGCACCTCGAGCCCGTTGTCCGCGTGCGCACCACCATTCAAGATGTTCATGAGCGGCACGGGGAGCACTCGCGCGTTGGCGCCGCCGAGATAGCGCCAGAGCGGAATCGCGAGGGCGTCGGCCGCCGCGCGCGCCGTGGCCATCGAGACCGCGAGGATCGCGTTCGCCCCGAGCTTGCCCTTGTTGGCCGTGCCATCGGCCTCGAGCATGAGACGGTCGACCTCGAACTGGTCGAGCGCGTCGGAGTCTTGCACGACGCGCGAGAGCGTCGAGTTGACGTGCTCGACGGCCTTCTGCACGCCCTTGCCGACGTAGCGCTTGCCGCCGTCGCGCAGCTCGATCGCCTCGTGCTCACCCGTGCTCGCGCCAGACGGCACCGCGGCGCGTCCCGTCGCGCCACCCGCGAGCGTGACCTCCACTTCGACCGTGGGGTTGCCGCGCGAATCGAGAACCTCGCGCGCTCGTACAGATTCGATCTCGGTCATTGTTCTCTCGCTCGTTTACTGTCAGCCACCATCGGGCGCGTCGCTCATCGACGCGCTATCGACGCCTGTGTCCGTTCGAACATCGACGCCCGTGTCGACGCCTGTGTCCGTTCGAACATCGACGCCCGTGTCGACGCCCGTGTCCGTTCGGACATCGACGCCCGTGTCGACGCCCGTGTCGACGGGCGCAACGCCGGTATCGACGCCTGTGTCCGTCGGGGCAACGCCGGTGTCGACGCCGCTGTCCGCGGGCTCGACGCCCGTATCGACGCCCGTGTCGACGCCTGTGTCGGCGCCCGTATCGTCCGCGTCGGCCGCAGTGTCGCTCGCGTCGGCGGTCGCGTCGCTGAGCACGTCCTCGACGTCAGCGCCGCCTTCGCTCGCGATCGCGTCCCCGGCCACGTCAGCGCGGGGCGCGTCCACCGGAGGAACGTCCTGTAGCCGCGTCTCGTCGAAGCGCACGATGAGCTCGCAGCCGCTCGTCGCGAGCACACCAGCCGTCAGCGCCAATCCCATCACCAGGCGTCGAATCATTCTCGTCTGCATCGGCAGCCCTTCAAGCTTCGCGTCCATCATCAGAAGCTCACCG
>LNEO01000120.1 GCA_001465015.1 Deltaproteobacteria bacterium Ga0077539
GTGCGCGCGTTCGTGACGGGGCCGGGGACGGCGGCGTGGGTTCCTATCGGTGACATCGCGCCGCACATGATCAACGCGGTGCTCTCGCGGGAGGACGGGCGCTTCTATCGGCACGCGGGCGTGGACCCGTCGGAGATTCGCAACGCGATCGTGCGCAACGTGAGCGCGGGGCGCTTCGTGTACGGCGCGAGCACGCTGTCGATGCAGCTCGCGAAGAACGTGTTTCTGGCCCGCGAAAAGACGCTCGTTCGCAAGCTGCAAGAGCTGGTGCTCACCTGGTACCTCGAGCGTTCGCTCGGCAAGGACGCGATCCTCGAGCTCTACATGAACGTCGTGGAGTTCGGCCCTGGGGTGTATGGCATCGGGCCAGCGTCGCGGTGAACCTCACGCCGCTGCAGGCGATCTTCATCGCGACGCTCTTGCCCAACCCAGTCCAGCGCTCGGGGCCCTTCTATCGCGGCGCCGTCGGCGCAGGAACGATGGCCATGCTCCGCGGCCACGCGCGGATCATGAACCACCGAGGCTTGCTCTCGAACGAAGAGCTCGCCGCGGCGACGGTCGAGAACATCGTGTTTCGCCCGCGGCGCGGCCCGGTGAACGGCGTGCTCACGCTCGAGGTGGACGCGGCGCTCGAGGACTCCGTGGCGGTGGCGAGGGCGATGGCGATTCCGGTGCCCGCGCAGAGCGCTCCGCGAGAGCCCGTGGTGGACGACACGGGACGAGCGCTCGTGCAGAACAGCGCCGGGGAGGACAGCGACGACGCGAGCGATCACGAGCGAACGCGCGAAGAAGAGCCCGACCCCGCGAGCGTCAGCGATCCGCGCTTCGTGCGCGTCGGGCTGCACCGCCCGACCGTGCGCATTCGGTGAACGAAAACACTGGCGATTGCTCGACTACTTCTTCTCGCCAGGGCCCGCGACCTTGCCCTCTTCGTTGCGATCGGTCGCCGGCGGCGGCGAGGGAAAGAGCGCTGTCACCCGCGCCGCGAGCGCGGGGTCGAGCGCGTAGTCCGCAGCGGCGAGCGCGGGCTCGAGCTGCGCGAGCGATCGCGCGCCGAGCAGCGGCGCCGTGATCCCAGGCTGCGCCATCACCCACGCGACGGCGAGCGTCACGGGGTGCACGTTGAATTCGTGTGCGAGCGTGCGAAACGACTCGGCCACTTCGTAGAGCGGGCCTTCGCCGTAGCGCAGCTTGTAGATGGGCCAGTCGCTGAGTCGAGAGGCTCGGGGGCGCTCGACGGCGGTGTACTTTCCGCTGAGCAGCCCTCCTCCCAACGGACTGTACGGAAACACCGCGAGCCGCTCGCTGCGCGCCATCGGCAACAGCTCGGACTCGCACTGGCGCTTCACCAGGTTGTACATCGGCTGGATCGCGACGATCGGCGATGCGCGGTGCAGCGCTTGGAGCCCGAGCGCCTTCGTCACTTGCCACGCCGCGAAGTTGCTGACGGCGGGGTAGAGCACCTTCCCCTGCTGCACGAGGGACTCCATCGCGCGCAGCGTCTCTTCGAGGTCCGTCTCGTCGTCGAATCGGTGCAGGTAGTAGAGGTCGATGCGATCGGTCGCGAGCCGGCGGAGGCTCGCTTCGCAGGCGCGCACGAGGTGATAGCGCGACGTTCCGCGGGCGTTTCTGTCGGTGCCAGTCGGAAAGTACGCCTTGCTGGCGATCACGAGCTCGTCGCGCCTCGCGCGAATGAGAGGGCCGAGGATCTCTTCGCTGCGGCCGCCGTTGTACACGTCCGCGGTGTCGAAATGGTTGATCCCTGCGTCGAGGCAGCGCTGAAACAACGCGCGCGACGTGGGTTCGTCGGCGTCTCCGCCGAAGGTCATCGTTCCGAAGGCGAGGCGCGAGACCTTGACGCCGGTCCGGCCGAGCGACGCGTACTGCATGCGCAGACTCGTACACAATCGTTGGCGCGAGGGACAGAGCTCGCGCGGGGGCGAACGGCGGACTGCTACGTGTCGATCGCGCTTCCGAGCGCGACGTCGCCCCATTGAAGCAAGACAGCCCCGGCGCTCGCGACGGAGCCGACCGCGTAGAGCAGCACCCGTTGGCCAGGGGCGACGCGTCGACGATGGGCCGCGTCGAAGAGGGCCGTGGGCCACAGGGCCGGCCCGATGTTCGCGAACCGCGGGTACGTGTCGATGACGCGCTCTCGATCGACGCGGAGTTTTCTCGCGAAAAACGCGGCGAACCACGCGGTCGGAGTGTTGGGCACGAACACGTCCACCTCGTCGAGCGAGAGGCCCGCGGCGGCCGTCGCGGCGCGAGCGCAGAGCTCGACCGTGCGCTCGGACACGTCGCGCAGCGAGTCTCGCGCGCTCGGGCCGGTCACCATTCGAATCCCACCATCGAGGCTCGCGTCCGTTTGGTAGCAGAGCGCGTCGCAGGTCTCTGCGGTGTTCACGCTGTGCGCGCCGAGCAGCGTCGCGCCGATCCCCGAGTCGTCCACGACGAACGCGGCGGCCCCGTCGCCGACGGTCCAGCCCAGCGTGTCGTCCGGCGCGATCACGCGCGAGTACGTGCACGCCGTGACGACGAGCACGCGATGAAACCTGCGCGATTCGACGAGCGACGCGGCGACCTCGAGCCCCACCAGCGCGCTGGCGCACGCGCTCTCGACGTTGAACGCCGCGCACTGCGCGCCGAGGGAGCGCGCGACGAAGGCCGCTTCGCCGATCCCGACCTGCCCCGAGGGAAACGAGCAACAAACGATCGCATCGACGCTCGTGACCGGGCTTCGCGCCGCGTCGAGCGCGCTGCGCGCTGCGCGGATCATCAACGACTCCGAGCTCTCGCCCGGGGCGAGGACGCGACGCTCGACGGTCCCTCGAAAGGGATCGCTGAGATACGGCAGCATTTCTCGCTCGAAGTCAGTGAGGCTGGCGTCGTCGCGCACCGCCCAGACCTTTCCGAGCGCGCGTTGCTCGGAGTCTCGCAGGATGTCCGCGTATTGCGCGCGGAGCGCTTCGTTGGTGCGGCGCGCGCTCGGAGAGCACGCCGCGATCGACCGTAGCGTCGTCGAGGTTTTCATGCGGCTTCTCCGGAGGACGGCTCGGTGCGCTGGCTGGCCCGGTCGCGCAGGCTCGCGACGCGCAGCGCGAGCAACGGGACGACTTCGTTCGTCGCGATCGTCACGTCGATGACGACCGGTCCTTGGTGCTCGAGCGCGACTGCGAACGCCGGTCCGAGCTCGGTCTCGCGCGCGACGCGCAGCCCGAGCGCTCCCTGGCTCTCGGCGAGCGCCGCGAAATCCGTTCGGGGCATTCGGGTTTCGATCGGCGCGATTCCCAGCGCTTCGAGGCCGTCTTCGGTGAGCCCGAAGCGCGCGTCGTTGAGCACCACCCACACCGCCTGCGCGTTGTACTGCACGGCGGTGTTGACCTCGTTGTTCATCAGCATCGCGCCGTCGCCGGTGAGGACCACCGCCTTGGAGCCTCGCGCGATCGCCGCGCCGACGACGCCGGTGACGAAGTGGCCCATCGACCCGTACGCGGCAGAGGTTCGATAGCGGCCCGGTCGATTGAATCTGAGCAGGTGGTTGGCCCACGCGAAGGAGTTTCCGGATTCGGCCATCACGATCGCGTCGCTGCCGTCGACGAAGAGCCGTTGGACTTCTTGAAAGAGGGCCCGCGGGCGAACCGGCCCCGCGTCGAGCAGGGTCACCGGCGGCGGCGGCGGAAGCGCGATGTTGTGCGGCGGTTGCCTGGGCCAATCGGCGGGCATCCGCTCGAGCAGCGCCTCGAGGAAGCGCCCGATCTCCGAGACGACGCCGACGACCGGCGTGCCGAGAAACGCCGTTCCAAACGCGTCCGAGGTGAGGTCGATTTGCACGAGGCCGTCTGGCGGCACGAGGCCCGGCGCGTAGAACGAGCTGACCTCGCCGAGCCGTGTTCCGAGCACCAACCATCGACGGATCGCGAACTCGCGCACGTATCGCTCGACCGACTCGTGCGCGCCAGCTCCAGAAACGCCCACGAAATGCGGGTCGCGCTCGTCGAAGACGCCCTTCGCGCGCGGCGTGCACACCACGCCGCAGCCCGTCCGGCGCACGAGCTCCGCGAGCTCTGTGGACGCGCGCATCGCGCCGTAGCCGGCCCACACTCCCCACCGACCCTTGTTGAGCAACGCCAGCGCGGTGTCCACCGCGTCGACCCACGGAGCGGCCGACGCGACTTCGATCCGCGGAGTCATCCCGTCCGCTGGCGGCGGCTCGCATTGGACGTTCGTCGGCAACGCGAGGTGCGCGAGAAACCCTCCGGGTCTCTGCAGGCCTGTCGCGATCTGCGTGAGCGCCGTGGGCAGCTCGGACGCTGATGCAAAGAGCCTCGCCCAGTGAAAGAGCGGACCGGCGACGAAGAGCTCGGTCGGCATCGTGTCGGGCCCCGTCTCTTGCACCGCGCCGCGCCCCCGCATCGCTGGGCTCGTGGCGCCAGAGAGCAACAAGACCTGCCCTCCGTCTGCTCGCACCGCGGCGAGCCCGGTGAGGGCGTTGTAGAGCCCGGGGCCCGTGGTCACACACACGACGACGGGGCGCCCTGTCGCGACGCTGGCCTCGTGCGCGGCGAAGGCAGCGCCAGCCTCGTGACGAAAGTGCCGCAGCCGCACGCTCGTGCCCAAAAATCCCGCAGTCAGATGAGCGATCCCTCCGCCGACCACGACGAACGCCTCGCGAACGCCGAGCCGCTCGAGCGCGCGCGCCAGCGCTTGGGCGCAGTTGTCGCTCGCCGCGGACGGCGCGCCCCAACCGGCGATGTCCAGCTGCTCAGAGGATCTTCCATCGTCGAACGCCTCTCGGGCAGCGCCACAGTCGCTGCGATCGCGCGCCGCGGGTAACACCGCCGAGGATTCCGCTTCTTTTCCCATTCCAGGCCTTGTCCGTCACCATTGCTGACCATGTGGTGACGCGACAACTTTTCATCCAGTTCACTGGATTGGGCGGTTCGGATCGGCCGCTCGCACAGAGCCCGAAGTCTCGCGGAGGAGAATACAAAGTCTCGCTTGGGCAGTTGACGAAAGTGCCATTCCCGGTCAACTGTTTCTCCATGCTCGTCGACCGGCCACACTTTGTCGCCGACTACTTCGATCCTTCGACGATGCTGTCGCTGCACGCTCGACAGTCGATTACGGACGCAGAATTCATCACGGTGTTGCCGCCGTTCGTCGACGCGACGAGGCGTCGCGCGCGCGTTCATTCGCTGGTGTTCTCCGACGGCGGCGCGCCGAGCCTCACGCAGCGTCGTCGGCTCTTCGACGCGCTGGGCGAGCACCGGCGCGTGGTGCGCAACGCCGTCGTGACGGATGTGTCTTCGGTTCGCTTCGTCATCGGCGCGATGTCGCTCGTCGTCGAGACGGTTCAGGTGTTTTCGCCAGACCAGATGTCCCAGGCGATGGACTATCTCGGCTACACGATTCGCGAGCGGCGCGACGCGCTCGAGCAGCTCGCGTTGGTGGCGCAAAAGGTTCCCCCCGGACGATTCTTCGCCTTCGATCGCGCAGCCGAGAAGCTCAAGCTCTCGCGCTGACCGGCGACGCTTACTTCTCGTTGGCCATCGTCTCGACGAAGCGCAGCAGCGTCAGCAAGCCGAAGCCCGTGCCGCCCTTGGGGCCGAGGGACGTGGGGCGCTCGGCGAAGGCAGGGCCGGCGATGTCCATGTGGATCCAGTGCTTGCACTTGCCGATAAACTCGCGGAGGAACAGCCCGCCGATGATCGATCCGCCGTAGCGGTCGCCGGTGTGCTTGAGGTCCGCGCAGTCGCTCTTCATGCTGTCGCGAAGGTCTTCGATGAGCGGCATGTGCCAGAGGCTCTCGCCCGCTTCTTTCGCGCTCTTGACGTACTTCGCCGCGAGGGCGTCGTCGTTCGAGTACATGCCTGCGGTGGCCGCTCCGAGCGCGATCATGCACGCGCCCGTGAGGGTCGCGTGGTCGATGAGCACGTCGGGTTCGAGCTTCGCGGCGTAGGTGAGGGCGTCGGCCAGGACCAGTCGGCCCTCGGCGTCCGTGTTGATGATCTCGACCGACTTTCCGTCGAGCGAACCCCAGATGTCGCCCGGGCGGTAGGCGTTGCCGTCGGGCATGTTTTCTGCGGCGGCGAAGATCGAGTGCACCTCGAGGTCTGGCTCGAGCGCAGAGATGGCGGCCATCAGCCCGACCGAGAGCGCCGCGCCAGCCATGTCGCACTTCATGTCGCCCATGCCCGCAGCCTGCTTGATGCAGAGCCCGCCCGAGTCGAAGGTGAGTCCCTTGCCCACGACGACGAGCTTCTTGCGGCCCTTCTTCGCGGGGCCCTTGGGGGTGTAGGTCATGTGCACGAAGCGCGGCTCGTGCCGAGATCCGCGCCCGACCGCGTGCAAGAGCTTCATGCCCTCGGCCTGGATCTTCTTGTGATCCCAGACGACGCACTTGATTTTGTGGGCGTCACAAAGCGCCTTCGCGCGCGCGGCGAAGGTCTCGGGGTAGAGCTCGTTGGGCGGCTCGTTGACGAGGTCGCGCACGAGGTTGACCGCGCTTCCGACGGCGACGCCCTTGCTGAGCGCTCCGGCGAAGGACGCTGGCTTGGCGCCCTTGCCGGCGGCCTTGGCTTCGCGGACGGCGACGGTCACCGTGGCGATGTTGCTCTTCGGCTTGCGGTCGCCGGTGAGGTACTTGGCGAAGCGGTACGCGCCGAGCGCGACGCCCTCGCTCGCCGCGCGGACCGAGGCGTCCGACGGAGCGCCGCTGAGGACGAGGGCGAGGGACTTCGCCTTGTCTGCGTTGGCGTTCTTCGCTGCGCGCGCGCAGGCGTTGCGGAGGGCGACGGTGTCGTCCTTGGCGACGCCGAGGAGGTAGACGCGCTTCGCGGGGATTTTTCCTGCGGGCGAGAAGGCGAGCTGGCTGTCCTTCTTGGCGGTCCACTCTTCTTGTTTGATCAGCGCGCGGAGCGCTCCGCCGAGGGCTTTGTCGAACGCGTTGACCACGTCGTCCTTGGCGAGCGAGTCCTCGGTGCAGAGGATCGCGACGACATCGAACGCACCGTTGGCCGCAACCGGGCCGAGTTGAACCTTCATTCGTTCGCTTTCTCGAGGAAGGAGGCTTTGAGAGCAATCATTCGTCCGTCGCGCCCGAGAAGGCTCGCCGAACGGCGGGCGGATGTTGCCACGCAGGCGCGCGAAGAAACAATGGCGCAATCGCACGGCGCGCACGACACGGCGCGCCGCCATGGCGGCCGCCATGGCGGGGGTGGCGGAACCGCCAGGGCCGACGCGAGAAAACCCGAGAAAATGCGGCGAATCGATCGCCGCTGCCGCTGGCATCGCTCGCGCAATAGAGCTCTTCGACCGCGCGGAGGTCGCGACGGTCGGAGGTCAACGGAAGATGTTCAACAACGACGGTTCGAGCGGAGTGTCCAACGGTTTTTCGGGTGGTTCGAGCACGACCCCCAGCGGCGCGGTGGCGAAGAAGTACGTGTACACGGTCACCGAGCGCAACGAGCGGAGCTACTGGACCAAGCTCGGGGTGGGCTTCGTCAACCGCGACGGCTCGATCACGCTGCGGCTCGACGCGATTCCCGTGAACGGGATGCTGCAGATTCGCGACGAGGACTACTCGGCGCGCGGTCGCACGGGAGGTGCGCAGTGAGCGCGCTCGCGAGCTTCCGCGCCGCGATGGCTGCGATGGCGTTCGCGATGGCCCTCGTCGCGCCGGTGGCGGCGAGCGCGCAGGCGCGGGCGGCGCAGCCGAGGCCATCGGCGGGCGCGAGCGCGCCGGGGGTGTCGCCGGTCGAGGGCGTGGTGAACATCAACTCGGCGACCGAGGACGAGCTGCGAAGGTTGCCGCTCGTGGGGCCGGCGCGCGCTGCGGCGATCGTGGCGCTTCGAACTCGCGTTCAGCGCTTTCGATCGGCGGACGATTTGCAGCGGGTGCGAGGCATCGGCCGCGCGAGCATGCGGCGGCTTCGTCCGTACCTCACGCTGGTGGGCGAGACGACGCTGCTCGCGAGGCCGGGGCGCGCGCCGCGCACGACCCCAGCGCAGGCGTCGACAGCGCTCAGCCGGCCTTGAGCGCGCCGTGGTCGTCGCAGTGCCCTGCGTGCGGGTGATGCAGGTGTCCAGCGACGAGATAGTCCACGTGATCGCCGTGCGGAACGGCGTCGTGCCCACAGCCTGGCCCGTGCGCGTGCGCCGCGTCGTGCGCCCCACAAGCGTGCGACGGGGTGCACGCGTCCGGGTTGGCCGAAGACACCGCGAGCGTGTGCTCATCGACGTGATCGCCGTGCGGATGGTGCAGGTGCCCGTCGTGCAGATAGTCCGTGTGTCCCTCGTGCTCGACGGTCTTGTGACCACAGTTGGGGCCGTGGGTGTGCTCGTGCTTCTCGTGCGTGTGGTGGGTCATGGTGTTGGCTCCTGATCGTCGATAGGTGAGTCGTGTGCGTCGAGCGGTGCGCGAGCGAAGGCTCAGTCACCGTCGGGGTGAGTCGTGGCAGGCTCGCTCGCGTGCGCGAGGACGGCGCGCAGAAGGTCTGCGACGTGACCGTCGGCGAGCGCGTAGAACACGTGTTTGCCCTCGCGGCGTCGGATGACGAGGTGCTCGGTTCGAAGCACGCGGAGGCGCTGCGAGATGGTCGAGAGGTCGTCGCTGGTGAGCTCCGAGATCTCCGACACGCAGAGCTCGCCCTGCAAAAGAAGCTCGAGCAGACGCAGTCGCGAGGGGTCACCCGCTGCGCGAAAGAGCCCTGCTGCCCGAGCGAGCGCCGCTGCGCCGACGCTTGCCCGTCGGGGCGGATCGGCGTGCGAGTGTGGGGTCGTCTCGCTCGGAGGGGATCGATCGCTCTCTTGCATCATCGAACAGTTGTAGAGTTGTTCAAGTGTTAGCCTGATCCGGTCGAGGGGCGCAAGGCGGTTCGAGCAAAAAAGGTTCTGGGGGCCGAGGATCGGGTGTTGTTTGGCTGCAACGTGCTTGCTCCTCGGGCGCGTGTGGGGAATGGATCGCGCCGTGCTCGCCCTCGCCGTGCTCGGATCGATCGTGGGCCTGGCGCTGGGCGCGATGATTCACGCCCTCGGCCGGGGGCGCGGTCGCGCGGTGGTCGACGGGCTCGTGCTCGGGGCGATTCCGCTGTTGATCGCGGTGCGGGTGGTTCCGCACGTGTACGAAGAGCTCGGGAGGGTCGCGCTGGGGTTCGTCGCGCTGGGGTTCATCACGGTGGCGCTCGGTGATCGCCACGGCGACGAAGGGGGCGAGCGGGTGAGCCGCGCGGTGCTCGTTCCGACGCTGTTCGTGCACGCGCTCGCCGATGGCGCAGCGCTGGCCCTAGCGGCCGCTGGGGGCGGGACGGACTCACACGAAGGACACGGAGCGCACGAAGCGCACGGAGCGCACGGAGCGCATGGAGCGCATGGAGCGCACGAAGCGCACGGGACACACGAAATCGAGAGTGGCGGACACGAGCACGGCAGCGAGCACGGCGCGCTGCTCGCCCGAGGGCGATGGGTGCTCTTGCTCGCGATCGTCGCCCATCGGTTGCCCGAAGGATTGCTCGTGTGCGCGGCGCTCGTGCCCACGTTGGGGTGGCGCAAGACGTTGCCGAGGCTCGGAGGAATCGCCGGCGCAACCATCGTCGGAGCGGTCGCGGGACGCTCGCTCCTGACGGTTGTCCCCGATCGTTGGCTCGACGCCGTCGTGGCGTTCGGCGTCGGCGCGATGCTGCGGCTCGCGGTGCACACCCACGAGCGCGAAGAGCGAACGCCCAGAGAGCGATTCGCCGCCGGCGTGGCGTTCATCGTGGGCGTGACGTCGGTGCTGCTCATCCCCGACCCCGACAGCGTCCTCGCGAGAGCGCAGCCCACGGAGCTCAGCGTCGCTCGCTCGCTCGCCCCGCTCTTCATCGAGACCGCTCCGGCGATGGCGCTCGCGATGCTCGCGATGCTCGCCGCTCGCTCGTGGGGAATCCACAAGAGCTGGCTCACCTCCGCGCTCTTCTCCTCGGGCCGCGCCGAGGGCGTCGCTTGGCTCGCTCGCGCGCAATCCGCACGGTCAGGAGAGCGCCTGGCGCTCTGGGGCCTCTTCGCGGCCACCGCGCTCGGCCTGGACGCGCTCGCGCTCTCGCTGGGGTGGTTTGGCTTCACGGGAGCCTCGATTCGATGGCTCGTCGCCGCCGCGCTCCCCCTCGTGTGGCTCGGCGCTCCCCCTCCCGCGCTCGTCGATCACGAGCACGCAGAGCACGCTGGCGCGTCGAGCTCGATTCGCGCGTTGGCGGCCAACGCTGGTTGGTACGCAGTCGGATTGCTCGCAGGCGCCGTCGCCGAAGCGGCGCTGTCCTCTGCGGCGCTCCAAGGACTGGTCGGAACACGCGCGACCCTCGCGGCGGCGCTGGTCGCGATGGTCGTCGCGTTGCCGATCACCGCGGCTCTCCCCATCGCGGCTGTGGCAGTGCACAAAGGCGCGGGCGTCGACGTCGCTTTCGCGTGGCTCTGGGCGATCGCCGTGCGGGGAGCGCTCTCGAGCCAGTCGTGGCTGCGTTGGATGCGCTCTTCGCCGCTCTCGATGTCCGTGCGTGCCGTCGTGGGATTGTCCCTGATCGTGCTCTGCGCGCGAGGCGCTCGAGAGTCTGCGATCGTCCAGTTTCCAGAACTTCACCCTCGCCTCGCCCACGCTCACGTCCCGTTCGAGTGGGTGTGCGTCGCGATTTCGAGCGCTGTTTTGCTGGGAGTTCTCTTGCGTTTGGGCCCGCGCGCCGTGCGCTCGAGCCACCATCACCACGGCGAGCCATCCCCGTAAGCTCGAAGAAACCAGCACGACGCTGCGCGCTGTTGCGGTCTCGCTCCGTCGTTGTGGTTCGAGCGGATTTCGTCAGTCTCGCGTCGACGACGACGGGTCGAGCCACACGAATGCGCTCGACGCTCGTGGCAACTCAAGGTGGCGCCCGATGACGGGCGAGCCGCGATCATGGCCCAGCGCGGCACAGTGTCCCTCGGCGCAGATCGCTATGTGAACCTTCCAAATGACGGGAATTTCCAAGTCATTTGGGTAGCGGCTACCGTCGGCATGCGCGCAGCATGCGTGGACGAGTTTGGATTCCCCGTAGGAGCAGAGCAATGAGCATCGCTCGAAGAAACGTGTGGTTCAGCGCGGCGTTGATCGCCGTCGGGCTCGCCGCCTGTGGGCGGACAGAGCTCGAGGTGCCGCTCGAGGACGTCTCGATCCCGGACGCCTCCGATGTGCAGACCGACACCCCGGACGTTCCGGACGCCGTTTGTCGCACCAACGCCGAGTGCGACGATCGCGTGTTCTGCAACGGCACCGAGCAGTGCGTCGCAGGAGTCTGCCGCCCCGGCATCCCTGTCGCGTGCGACGACGGCGTCGAGTGCACGCGCGACTCGTGCGACGAGGGCATGGGCGGAACGTGCTCGAACGTCCCGGACAACTCGCGCTGCACCGCGCCCGCGACCTGCGACCTGCGCCGTGGATGCACGGCGACGATGTGCCGCACCAACGAGGAGTGCGACGACCGCAACGTGTGCAACGGCACCGAGCAGTGCGTCGCCGGAGCGTGCGTTTCTTCGCCGCCGCCGGTCTGCAACGACGGCATCGCGTGCACCGAGGACCGCTGCGATCCGCGCGTGGGATGCGTCGCGATCCCCGACAACGGCCGCTGCGATGACGGCGTGTTCTGCAACGGCGTCGAGCAGTGCTCGACCGCCGCGCGCGGATGCGTCGGCTCGATGCCCATCCTCTGCGAGGACGGCAATCCCTGCACCACCGAGCGCTGCGACGAGCGAACGCGCTCGTGTCTCGTGACCGGTCGTGGTGACAACGACAACGACGGGTTTATCTCTGTTCGCTGCGGTGGCAACGACTGCGACGACACCAACGGCACTGTGAATCCCGGGCGACCCGAGGGAGTCCCTGGGACGTGCCTCGACGGGCTCGACAACAACTGCGACGGTTTGCCGGACTGCCGCGATTCGCGCTGCGCGATGACCGCTGAGTGCGCCGCGTGCATGCCCACAGGCCCCGAAGGCCCGCCAGGGACGTGCCGCGACGGCCGCGACAACAACTGCAATCGACTCGCGGACTGCGCGGACCCCGCCTGCGCGATGTCCCCCGAGTGCCTCTGCACGCCGACAGGCCCGGAGAACAACCCGCTCGCGTGTCGCGACGGCCGCGACAACGACTGCGACGGGCGGCTCGACTGCGCGGATCCAGAGTGCGCTGGCGTTCCTGGCTGCGTGATGTGCATGCCGACCGGCCCCGAGGGGGCGGGCACCACGTGCAACGACGGACGCGACAACGACTGCAACGGGGCGCTCGACTGCGCCGACCGCGCGTGCGCGATGAACCCCGTGTGCGTCCCGACCAACGAGGACTGCGCCACCGCGCGTCCGATCTCCCTTCCCGGCTCGGTCAGCGGCACCACCGTGGGAGCTCGCGACGACTTCACTCCGTCGTGCCGCCCGATGGGCATGGCTGGCGACGTCGTGTGGGTGTTCAACAACCCCGTGCGCCAGACGATCGTCGTCGACACGATCGGCAGCAGCTACGACACCGTGCTGATGGTTCGCCGAGACAATTGCCTCGGCCCGGACCTCTCGTGCGACGACGACTCGGGCGGCGGCGCGAACTCGCGCATCGTGCTCGCAGACGCCCTTCCGGGGCGCTATTTCGTGATCGTCGACGGCTTCGGCGGCTCGACGGGAGCCTATCGGCTCAACATCTCGCTCGGCGTTCGCGAGGTCTGCGACAACCGTGTCGATGACGACGGCGACGGGCTGGCGGACTGCGCGGACACCGATTGCGCGGCGTTTCCGGCGTGCATGATGTGCGTCCCGGTCGCGCGATCGGAGACCGGCTTCTGCGCGGGCGGGCGCGACGAAGACTGCGATCGCCTGGTGGACTGCGCAGACCCCGACTGCCGACTCGATCCGGCTTGCATGGGCTGCGTTCCGACGGGCCCCGAGAACAACCCGGTCGCGTGCTCGGACGGGCGCGACAACGACTGCGATCGTCAGCTCGATTGCGCGGATCCTGACTGCCGCGGGGTGCCTGGCTGCGGCTGCGTTCCGACGGGTCCCGAGAACAACCCGATGGCGTGCCTCGACGGGCGCGACAACGACTGCGACGGGCGCCTCGACTGCGCGGATCCCGAGTGCGCGATGGTGCCCGCCTGCGTGGTGTGCATGCCGACGGGCCCCGAGAACACCGCCGCTGCGTGCACCGACGGGCGCGACAACGACTGCGACCGCGCGATCGACTGCGCAGACAGCGAGTGCGCCTCGCAGCTCGCGTGCTGCCGTCCCTCGGGCCCCGAAAACACCGACGCCGCGTGCAGCGATCGCCGTGACAACGACTGCGACGGGCGCGTCGACTGCGCGGACCCCGAGTGCTCGGGCGTCGGAATGTGCGCGTGCGTGGTCTCTCCCGAAGTGTGCAACGACGGGCGCGACAACGACTGCGATCGCCTCATCGACTGCATGGACCCGAGCTGCTCGGCGGATCCGGCGTGCATGGTCTGCACGCCCACTGGCCCCGAAATGGGCGACGTCGCGTGCGCGGACGGACGCGACAACGACTGCGATCGCCTCACGGACTGCGCGGACCCGCAGTGCTCGAGCGCGTTCGTGTGCTGCCGCGCAACGGGCAGCGAGAACACCACGGCCACATGCTCGGACGGCATGGACAACGACTGCGATCGCGCGGTCGACTGCATGGACCCTGGCTGCGCGATGGTGCCTCCGTGCCTCGCGGCTCCGGCCAACGACACGTGCGCAGGCGCGCAAACCGTGGGAGTTCCGTCGGTGACGACGGGCTCCACCGTGGGGGCGCGCAACGACTTTCAGCCGGTGATCATGGGCTTTCCGGGGTGCGCTGGCGGCTCGGGACCGGACGTGGTCTACACGTTCAGCGTTCGCACGCGCACGCCGATCACCGTGGACGTGACGGGCATGGGCTTCGACGCGGTCGCCTTCGTGCGCCGCGCTCCCTGCGAGATGGGAGCGCAGCTCGCCTGCAACGACGACACGATCGGGCAGAACCCGCGCGTGGCCTTCGTCGCGGACCCCGGGCAGTACTTCGTCTTCGTCGACGGGTTCTCACCGATGGGGCAAGGCGCGTTTACGCTCTCGATCAGCGTCGGATTGCCCGCGGAAAACTGCGGCAACGGCCGCGACGACGACGCCGACGGCCTCAGCGATTGCGCCGATCCCGACTGCCGCATGGATCCGCGCTGCGTGGTGTGCATGCCGACGGGGCCCGAGAACACCGCCGCGGCCTGCGGGGACGGACGCGACAACGACTGCGATATGCTCACGGACTGCGCAGACAGCGAGTGCGCTTCGCAGCCGATGTGCTGCCGTCCCACGGGCCCCGAGTCCGGCGCGATGGCGTGCTCGGACGGCCGAGACAACGACTGCAATCGACTGACAGATTGCGCGGATCCTTCGTGCGCGGCAGAGCCCGTGTGCTGCCGCCCGACGGGCCCCGAGAACACCGCCGCTGCCTGCTCGGACGGGCGCGACAACGACTGCGATCGACTGACGGACTGCGCGGACCCTCAGTGCCAATCGCTGCCGGTGTGCTGCCGTCCGACGGGCCCCGAGAGCGGGCGCGCGGCCTGCACCGACGGACGCGACAACGACTGCGACGGAATCACGGACTGCGCGGATGACGGCTGCACGCCGCTTCGTTCGCAAGGTTCGACCGAGTGCTGCAACGGACGCGACGACGACGCCAACTCGCTCGTCGACGAGTTCGCCTGCGGCTGCGCGACCAACGCGGACTGCGTTGGCGTGGGGGTCGGCGGGCGATTCCCGAGCCCTGCTTGCTACCTGGAGTTTCCGTTCATGGTTCCGCCGGTGTGCGGAATCGATTGTCGCGCGGCGGGCGGCGACGCGTTCTGCAACTCGTTTGGAGCCGAGTTCAGCTGCAACGCGATGACCGGAGCGTGCACGCGGTAGCGCTCGAGGGGGGACGATGAAGGCTGTAGCGGCTCCGCCTTCGGTTGGCGACACGCGCCCGATTGAGCTCGTGGCGTGTCTTCTTCCAACCTCGGCTCCGCTCTAGCGCTCTTCGACGCTGAGCGCGTCGAGCAGCGCCGTCAACGCGGCGCGCTGGAGCTTCATCGAGACCCGATTGGCGACGGTGACAGCGCTGACGTCGCAGACGGTCTCGATGACCTCGAGGCCGTTTTGCCGCAGCGTCTCGCCGGTTTCGACGACGTCGACGATGCAGTCCGCGAGGCCTACGAGCGGCGCGATCTCTACGCTGCCGCCCAGGTAGATCACCTCGACCTCTTCGCCCTTCGCGGCGAAGTGCGCGGTGGTGATCGTCGGGTACTTCGTCGCGACGCGCAGGATGCGCCCTTCGCGGCGCGCGTTGCGTTGGCCGACGGGCGCTGCGACCGCGAGGCGACAGCGGCCGATTCCGAGGTCGTGGGGGACGAAGACGTTGGCGTTGCGCTCGAGCAGCACGTCGCGTCCGACGACGCCCGCGTCCGCGGCGCCGTGCTCGACGTACGTCGGAACGTCATCGGGTTTGAGCAACAGCAGCCGCGCGCTCTCGTCACGGTTCGAGCGAAGCAGGCGACGATCGCGCTCGTCGAGGGCGTCGTCGGAGAACCCTACGCTGCGAAGCCTCGGGGCGAGCTTCACGAGGAGCCTGCCCTTGGGGATCGCGAGGGTGATCACTCGACGCCGCTGCCCTTCACGCGGCGAATGCGCGCGCCGAGCGCGTTGAGGCGCTGTTCGATGCGCTCGTAGCCGCGGTCGAGGTGGTAGACGCGCGAGATCTCGGTCTCTCCGTCGGCCACGAGCCCCGCGATCACCAGGCACGCGCTCGCGCGGAGGTCGGTGGCCATCACGCGGGCGCCCGAGAGCTTCTCGACGCCCGTCACGATCGCGGCGCGGCCGCGGATCTCGACGTGAGCGCCCATGCGATGCAGCTCGGACACGTGCATGAAGCGATTCTCGAAGATGTTCTCGGTGATGACCGAGGTCCCCTTCGCGAGGCACATGAGCGCCATGTGCTGCGCCTGCATGTCCGTCGGAAATCCCGGGTGCGGCGCGGTCGTCACGTCGACCGGGCGCGGCCTCCCGTCGGCGCGGACGCGCATCCCGGTGTCTTCGCGGACGACGCTGACGCCCGCCATGCGAAGCTTCTGGCAGACGGGCTCGATGTGCTCGGGCACGACGCCTTCGACGAGGACATCGCCGCCGGTGGCGGCGGCTGCGACCAGAAACGTCCCTGCTTCGATGCGGTCGGGGATGATCGCGTGCTCGACGGGGTGCAGTCGATCGACGCCTTCGATGTGGATGACGTCGGTGCCGGCGCCGTCGATGCGGGCGCCCATCTTGTTGAGCACGCGCGCGAGCTCTTCGACTTCGGGCTCTTTCGCCGCGCCGATGAGCTGCGTTCGTCCCTTCGCGAGGGCGGCGGCCATCATGAGGTTCTCGGTCCCGGTGACCGTGGCCATGTCGAGGTAGATCGTCGCGCCGCGGAGGCGATCGCACTTCGCGTCTACGTATCCGTGCTCGAGGGTGATCGAGGCGCCCATCGCCTCGAGGCCCTTCAGGTGCTGGTCGATGGGCCTCGCGCCGATCGCGCAGCCGCCGGGCAACGAGACGCGGGCGTGGCCGAAGCGCGCGACGAGCGGGCCGAGCACGAGCACGGACGCGCGCATTTGTTTCACGAGGTCATAGGGCGCCTCGGGCGTGCGAATCGAGCCTGCGTTGACGGTGACGACGGGAGGGGCGACATCGACGGTCGCGCCCATGAAGCGCAGCAGCGCCGCGGTCGTGTCGAGGTCCCTCAGCGCAGGAACGTTGCGAAACGTGCACGCTCCATCGGTGAGCAGCGACGCTGCCAGGATGGGGAGCGCTGCGTTCTTGGCGCCCGAGACGCGGATGGTTCCGCGCAGAGGCACGCCGCCTTCGATGATGAGCGAGTCCATGGCTTTGTTCCGAGGGAGGGGGGCTTGTGTATGACGAACGGGCGGTGCCCTGCAATTCCGTCAGGCGCTCCCTTCGGTGTTGCGCGGACGGCGCAAGCCATCGCGCGCGATGCGCGGCGCTCTCAGCTTCCGATAGCGAGGTTGAAGCTCGCTTGCGCGTCGATGGTGCCGCCTGGACCGTAGTTTTGCGACCGCGCGCGGTTCTGGATGCACGTGGCGAGGGCAGGGTCATTGGATCCGTTGACCGACACGTTCGTCGCGCGCCCCGTCGTGTTGACGGTGAGGCTGACCGTGATGCGCTCCGCCGGATGCGCAGGGTTGCGAGTGATCTGCGTCTGCCAGCAAGAACCCACGACGTTGGTGCGACGCAAGACCTCGAGCACCTGCGTGGCGCGCACGCCGCCCGTGGGGCCTGCAGGGGCTTCGCTGCCCGAGCCCGAGAGGCCCGTGTTCGCGGTGCGCGCGGCGCCAACGGGGCCGCCGGCAGAGGCCGTTCCGACGCCAGAGGGTGCGGTGCCGAGCTGCGCTTGCATCTGGCGAATCTGCTCGGCGGTCAGGCCTGTGGTGGTCCCGGTGCTCGTCGCTTGCGACGGACGCGAGTGCGAGCCCCCGGACGCGTGCGAGCCGCTCGGCGCGTGCGATCCGTTGTTGGCCGCGGGCTGGGGGGGAGTGTTCGCTGGGGTCGCGGGAGGATTCGTCGGAGGCGTCGGCGTCGATGGTGGATCGCCGGCGGGCTCGTGGACGTTGATGCCGGGGCTCACCTGCGGATTGGGCGGCGTCGGCGCGGTTGGTTGTTGTGCGGGTTGGGTGACTGGCGGCTGTTGCGCTGCCGGTTGCTGGTTGATCCGCGTGCCCATGTAGAGACCGCCGCCGCCTGCGAGCACGACGAGCCCGCCGAGCACGACGACGACGCCTATCGGAACTCCCCCCTTCTTGCTCTCTTTCGCTTCGGCAGGCGGGGGAATGCTGGGCAGCGCAGAGCCCGTCACGCTCGCGATCGGCGCTGCCGTCGCTGGCGGAACATCGCCCAACGAAAACGCCGGCTTCGCGGGCGGTGCCGCGGGCGGGGGCGTCAGCGCGACCGCTGCAGCCACAGCCGCAGGCTTCTTCGCGCCCGAGAAGAACTCGTCGTCGATGTCAGTCGACTCGAGCTTGGGCTCGGGTTTCGGTTCGGGTGTCGCTTCGAACTTGGGTTCGGGCTTTGGCTCGGGCTTCGCTTCGACCTTGGGCGCAGGCCTGGGCTCGGGTTTGGGCTTTGCTTCTGCGACCGGCGCGGGCTTGTGCTCGGGCTTGTGCTCGGGCTCGGGTTTCGGCGTTGGCTTCTTCGGCGCGGGGCCGCCTTCTGCGGTCGCGATGAGGTCCGAGAGCGACGTGAGCCGCGTGGACTCTTCGGGCTCGTCGAGGTCCTTCTGATTGTTGGCGCGCGAGAGCGGGACGACGTTGCTCGGAGGGCGCTTGGACTGCGCCCCGAGCATGGTGTCGCTCACTCGCTTGGAGGCTTCGCGAAGAAGGTCGCTGAGCTCGGTGACCGCAGAGAGCGGCCGCCAGTCATCGAGTCCCTCGCGCCACACGAGCGTCTCGGACGCGATCTCGCCGGAGTCGATCTTGGTCGCGAGCTCAGCGCGCGTGAGCGGCCCGACAGGAACCTCTCGAATGCCCGCGTACCATCCGGTCTCCGAAGAGTTGAGCAACGCAGACGTGCTCGCGCTCGAGGACGTTCGTCGTGGCCCGGCGGGGTCTTGTGCGCCCGTTGTTCCTGCGGCGGTGATGCTCGATCGAAGCGCGGAGGGGGCTGCGGTCTTCGGCGCGGGAGCGGCCTCGACCGCGCGGACCGGCGCGGGCTTGGTCGCCGTCGGCGACGCGGGGGCCACAGCGCGCGCGGCGGCGCCTGCGGTGGGCAATCCAGCGCCGGTCGGCTTCGCCGCAGGAGCGGTGGCCGTGGCGGGGCGCGGCGAGCTCGTCGGGAGCGTGGCTGCAGGTTTGGTCGCACCCGCCGTTGGAAACCCTGTTCCTGCGGGCTTCGTTGCGCCTGCGACCGGGAGTCCTGCGGTGGGCTTCGCGGGGCGAGGAGCGGCTGTGGCCGCCGTTGGCAGGCTCGCTGCGGCGGGTTTCGGGAGGGCCGCGGTGGGCTTCGTGTGTCCGGTTGGCGGCGGAATCGACGGAGCGAGCGCAGCGGCATCCCCATCGTCGCCCTGACCAACGGCGTCTCCGCGAACCTCGATGATGTGCTCACACTTCTTGCACTTGAACTTCGTGACCTCGCGGCCCCGCAGCTTCTCGTCTGCGACATGGTACTTCTGCTTGCAGTTCTCACAGAGGAAGTTCATCGCGACCTCGAACGGGACAACACAGGTGTTAGTGGGGACAACGGGTGGGCGTTAGAGCAACGAAAGCAAGTGTTCTTTGATTTGCGCGCGCGTCGAGTCATCGGGGCTGTGGCTGATGGCGCGCTCCCACATCTCGATGGATTTTCGCTTGAACCCTGCCTGTTGATAAAGGACCGCCAGGTTCTTCAAGACGGCGAACGAGCTCGGGTTGAGCTGCAGCGACGCTTCGAGCTCTTGGATCGCGCGAAAGAGGTCGCCCTTGCGTCCGACGAGCAGGGCGAGGTGGTAGTGCAGCCGGTACGAGAGCGGGTCGAGCGCCAGCGCTTGTTCGAGCAGCGCGATCGCCTCGTCGATGCGTCCCAGCTTGTAGGACTCGACGGACTTCGTAAACGCGCGCTCGGCCTCTGCGGCCATGGACTCGGGGTCGCGCTCGGGTTTGGCCTTTCCGTTGATCATCGCGTCGACGGCGGCCACGACTTCGCGGAGCTGAAACGGCTTCTCGATGAAATCGTGAACGCTGTACGCGCTCTTGAGGTCCTCGCGAAAGCGCCATCCGCGGTACACAGCGGAGATCATGAGCACGGGGGTGTTGCCGAAGCGCGTCGAGGTCTTGATGCGTCGGCACACCTCGAAGCCGTGGACTTCGGGCAGCATGGCGTCGAGGATGATCGCGTCGGGCGAGTGCTCCTTGACCATCGCGAGCGCGACGGTGCCGCGATCTGCTTCGATGACTCGGTAGCCCTTTTCGCTGAGCACGCGCGCGAGGAGCTTTCGGATGTCCTCTTCGTCGTCGACGACGAGCACTGTTCGACCCACGACGCCAGCGATGGGACCAAAGGCAGAGTCGAGGGCGTTGGGCTTGGTGAGCGACGGCGGGACAGGAATGGGCGGCGCGGGGCCGATCGAGGCGTCCGAGCCGAGCGTGAGCGCGTCGCGGCGGGGCTTTCCCGGGCCGGCGGAGACGGGGCCCGCGGGGACGCGAAGCACTTCGGTCTCGAGCGAGTCGTCGAGGTGAAGTTCTCGCCCGCCGCCGCTCATCGACGGCGAGGTGTGCGGCGGCGCGGCGAGCGGCGTACGAGCGACTGGCGCTCGCGCGGGGGACGGTGGGGGCGGCGGTGAAGTGTCGCTCGCGCCCGCGGCGAGCACGCTCATCGCAGACGGGTCGATCGCCCACGAGCGATCGCCGCGCGCCTTTGCGCTGTAGGCGAGCTCGATCGCAGCCCGAAGCTGATCGGGGTGCGCGACGTACGGAAACACCTTTCGGTTCGAGACGAACTCGAGCTCGTCGATGACCCTGCGCTCGGTGGGCTCGGCCATCGCGAGCAGCACGGCTTCGAGGTTTACCTGCAACGGCAAGACGTTGTGGGCTCGCGCGACTTCCGCGGGAACCAGGTCGAGCTCCCCCAGGCTGATCTTGATCTGCCGCAAATCCACGGCAGGAACACCGAACTTGTCCGCCAGCGCGGTCAGCGTCCGGCGGTCGACCTCGGGCACAGAAGCGGACTGGTCACGAACCATCTCGAACCGTAGCACTACACGACGTACCGCCGTCGTTGCGCGGCTAACGCTCGGTGCGCAGCGAGCGCGCTGAGCGCCAATCGCACGAAAAGTACCGTGCCCCTGTCACTCGTTCAATGACGAAGCTCTCGAGGGGCGCGACTGAGGCGCACAAGAGAGCCCATGTGCGCTCACATGCCCGCGACGATTCGCCACTGGCCGTCGACCTTCTGGAGCTCGAGGCGATTGTCGGCGACGCGTCGGTGCCAGCTCTCGCGCGCGTCGCGGTTGGACTGTTCAGCGCGCGCGGGATCCGTGCGAAAGACGGACTCGGCCGGCGGGAGCATTCCCTCGGGCACTTGCACCGGCGGTCGAACGAGCGTGAACGAGCCCGTAAACGTGTAGTCGACGGTCGCGCGCTGACCGTCTTCGCTGATGTCGACGCGATGGTAGCGGCACTCGTAGCGCACCTCGCGCACGGTCTCGGACCAGGTCGAGAGCAGTCGTCGAAGTCCGTCGAGCCCGTAGTCGTCGTCGCCTGTGGGAGTGCCGCCGTCCTCGAAATAGTTGGGGGCGACCAGCGTGAGCAGAACGCGGACGTCGCGCTGTTCGACGGCGCGGCGATAACGCTCGGCGAACTGGATCACCTCCTGGTTCTCTCGCGTGTCGGGCACATCGGTGTTGGGGATGCGCGCGGTCGCGCAGGCCGACAGCGGGAGGCAGAGCGAGAGGGCGAGGAGCGTGCGTGCGACGAGCTTCATGGGATCGATCGAGAAGGGCAAGCGATGGAGGGCGACGGTCGTCGAACGCCCTGCGCGAGCCGGAGTATTCCGCGGATGGGGCCTTCGGGGCAATTCAAAGGGCACTGCAGCGACGCGTGAGTCGAGACGGCTCAGTCGTTGAGCACCCCGACGTCCCACTCTTCGTCCGGCGAACGCAGGGCTTCGATCACCTCGAGCACGCGTTGGAGCACGTCCGTCGCGGCGTCGAACGGGGCGACGAGGATGCCGATCTCGATGCGCTTCGGGAGCTCCCATACGCGGACGCCCGCGACGCCGTCGACGTCGAGCACTGATTCTTCGATGATCCTCGCGCGACGCGAGAGGTTGGGCGCGGAGCCGTCCATCAAGGTACGAATGATTCCTTCGGCAAGCTCTGGGCGGTAGCACCAATCGTCGCGCTGGGGAAGAGGGGCTCAGCGCGCGGACGGATCTGCGAGCCACGCCGCGAGCGCGCTCGGCTCGAGGTCGAGCACGACGTCCCCGAGCCGAGCGGCGCTCACGGTCTGCAGTCGCTCGGCGATCGTCGTTCGCTCTGCGGCCGTGAGCGTGCGAGCGAGGCGGCGCTCGAACAAGTGCACAAGTGGCTCGATGCCCTTCTCGATGCCCTTTTCGATGCCCTTTTCGATGCCCTTCTCGATGCCCTTCTCGATGCCCTTTTCGATGCCCTCTTGTCGAACAGCGTCGAGGTCTCGGTATCCCGATCGCGCGAGGTGGTTTCGCAGGGACACATCGAGCGCGACGCCTCGGTCGTACATCGCAGCCGCAGGAACGGGCGCGCTGAGAATCCCTGGCGCCTCGATCAGCTCGTCGCCCGATCGTTCGGTCATGACGCCGGCCTCTGTGTACACCTCGACGCGACGCTCGCCGGTGAGCCGCACGACCCAGACGAACTTCGCGCCTGCGCCGAAGTACTCTTCGATCTTCGTCTGGAGATCGCGCTCATCGGTCCCTCGGTCTGCGTACTCGACGGCGAGCGGAGGGGCGCCCTTGGACCATCCCTTTTCGTTGGGCGCGACGTTGCCGACGCTCACATCCGGGGCGCGCACGGTGTCGGTCGCGAGCTCGTGGCCGACGTCCACGCCGAGCTCGAGCACCATGGGGTCGCTGCCGAGCGCGAGGGCTCCTGTGACGTTCGCGCTTCCGTGGGTTTTTCCCGCGGGAGCGAGGCGCACGGGGTGCCCCTTCGAGAGCTCGTAGTACGAGTCCTCGGGGAGGTCTTTGGCGAGAAACGGCCCGCGACCGGGCATCTCGAGTCCCTTGTTCTTGCTCATCGCGGGATCGAGTGTAGCGCGGAGCACCCTCGCGTGTGATGCTGCGACGCCATGAAGACTGACGCACGCCGCGCCGTTGCGAGCGCGCACGAACTTCCGGAGACCGATCACATGGGGGAGAGCATCTTGCAGGCGCTGATCTCCGAGCTCCTGCGGCCATTGATCGAACGATATCTTCGCGAGCGAGGAGTGAAGGCCTTCGTCGGCGCAGATCAGTTCTTCTATATCGATGAGCGAGACATCACGCAGCGCATCGCGCCGGACGTGTATGTGCTTCCGGGCCTCGATGGGCCGCGCGAAGAGCGAGTGTGGAAGCGCTGGGAGCTCGAAACGCCGCCCTCGTTCGCGCTCGAAATCGTGGGGCGCGACATGGGCAAGGACTACGAGGATTCACCGGTGGCCTACCGGGCGCTCGGCGTGCGAGAGCTCGTCGTGTACGACCCTGATTGGACGCCGAAGAGCAAGACTCGCGTGCGGTGGCAGGTGTGGCGGCAAGTCAAAAAGCGCGGCCTCGTGAGCGTGCTGAAGAGCAACGACGATCGCATCGAATCGAGTGTTCTTGGTTGTTGGTTGTGCGTTGTGGGCGAGGGCGGGGCTCGACGAGTGCGTCTGGGGGTGGGCGAGTTTGGCGACACGTTGGTTCTGACGGACGCGGAACGCGCTTATGAGTTGGAGCGAGAAGTCACCGCGCTGCGAGCGGAGCTCGCGGCAAAGCGCGATCGCGCGAAGTAGCTCGCTCGTTCGATAACAGGCGTGCGAGTTACGCTCGGGAGCAACCTCGGGGGGGGGACGAGCGATACGGGCCCTCGCGTCGCGTGGTGAAGTGACGTAGAGAGAGATCAAGGGTCTGTGATGAGCGAACGACGGGTGCTGCGGTTGAATTCGTGGGTGGGCGCGGGGTGGATGGCGGTCGCGATGAGCGGCGCGGCGGGATGTCAGCGAGCGCCGCTGTGTATGCCCTACGAGATGCTCGACCCGAGGGTGAGCGGGTGTGTTCCCATTTGCGGGACGCCCGAGGCGCCGATCTCGAGGGACTGCTTCGATCGAGACAGCGGAATGATTCGAGAGGGCGGGGTCGCGCTGGACGCGAGTGATGCGAGCGACGCCAGCGATGCCAGCGACATCCCTACGGTCACTGACGTTCGCGATGCGAGCGAAGGGGACGGCGATGCGATGGCGGGCGACGCGGATCCGTGCGGAGCGGGGCGCGAGATGGTCGGGGGCGAGTGTGACATCCGTCTTCCGCGGGCGATCGCGCCGTTGAGCACCTCGAGGGTGACCTCGAGGACCCCGCGGTTGAAGTGGGCGCTGCCCGCAGGCGTGATGAGCGCGCACGTCGAAGTGTGCGCCGATCGATTGTGTGCGAGGCTGCTGGCAGAGGGAGACGCGGCGACCGAGTGGATGCCGCCGAGCGAGCTTCCGTCGGGCGTGGTGTTCTGGCGACTGCGCGGCGTCGTGGGCGCAGCGCGCAGCGTGCGAACGAGCCCCACGTGGTGGACGTGGGTCCCGGCGCGCAGCGCCACGGGCGGAGTGCAATCGAGCTGGGGGAGCGTTCCGGATGTGAACGGGGATGGATTGGGGGACGTGGTGGCGTGCCAGGGCGGTGAGCGGATGCCTTGCGATGCAGGAGCGTGCGATCGCTGGCGATGTCTGGTCTCTCCCGCGATGTCGGGCGCGGGCGTTGATCTCGATAGCCCCTCGCAGACCATCACTGGCCATAGGCGCCGAAAACTCCACGGCATAACAAGCGAGTTGGAGTTGCAAATCGAGCGACGAAACGACGTTTGTCACCAAGCCGCGCGGCGGCCCCC
>LNEO01000121.1 GCA_001465015.1 Deltaproteobacteria bacterium Ga0077539
CTCTGGCCGTCAGGCGAGCGTGTTGCCGCTTGGGTGTTGACGCCGCTACTGATTTTCCTGCGGATGTGCATTTTCGAACCGAAATCCGGTTCCCTGCTCAGGTACGCAACGCGAACACCGCGCCGTCGTGGGTGACCGCGAGCGGACCGGATCGCGAGTCGACGAGCGCCATCGCGGCCACCGACGCGATCTTCTCCCACTCGAGTCGCTCGACGTCTCGCGCGTAGAACAGCCCTTCGTTCCCGCCGACCAACACGCCGCCTCCGAGCGCGAGCATCTGGACCGGCTTCGACACCGGACACGGCGCATACCGAGTCTTCTTCGCGCCCCAGGACAGCACGCTGATGGTCCCTTCGCCAAACGCGACGACCGCAGCGCTCGTGAACACCGCGTCGTCCATATGCGTCTTGGCGCTGCCGAGCTTGGTCAAACCCTCGGCGGTGACCTCGCTGAACTGCTTGAACTGAAGGCCGATGAGTCGATCGCTGTGCGCGAACAGTCGCGCGAGGGTCCAGTGCTTTCCTTGTACGGCGAGCGTCCAGGTCGCGCCGTCGGGGCTAGAGTAGATGCGCCCCTTGGCCTCGTCGCCGTTCGCGTAGCCAGCGAGCCACCATTGGCCCTTCGAGTCGATGATCAGGTCGTTGATCCGAAGGCTCTCTTTCGGTGGGACGAACGCGGACGGGGTGATTCGGACCTCGGGCCCGACCGAGAGATTCGCCGGGTGGAAGCCGTAGGCCGACACGAACGCGAACCCTCGCGGCGTCACGGTCCGATGAAACATCGGACGAACTTCCGGCGTCGCGCTGAGGTTCACCGCGGTTCCGTCGATGGGAGCTGGGACGAATCGCTCGCCCGTCTCCGACCAGAACGCCGATCCGAGGTCAGCCAGCGGAGTGCCGTACATGCCAGGCAGCAGCAGGACGCCGCCGTCGTGCGCGAAGACCTGGTACGAGGGAGCAGGCTTCGCGACGAAGTGTGGTTCTTTTTCGAGGTGCATCTCGCGGCTCTACCAACAGCGATCGTGAACAGTCCAGATCGTGGACGCAAACGTTGCACGCGAGCGCATCGAGGCCACACGGATCCGGCCGCGTCTCGAATGCGACGAACACCGGCGCCACGGCGCGAGCGATTGTTGTGCGAAGACCGCGACCACGCGAAACAGATCGTTGCACACTGCATCCCTCGGCGCGAGAACACCCGATCGTCGCGCTCGGGCCGAGCCTCACTCGACGCGATTGACGTAGCCGAGCATCACACCGCCGGACGCGTCGATCTCGACCCTCGTCACGCTCGCGTTCTCGAGCCGCACCCAGAGCCCTGCCCTCGGCGAGTCGGGCTCGACGAGAACCCTGAGCAAGACGTTGATCGTCACGAAGTGCGAGACCAGCACCACGACGGCAGCGTCGTCGCCGCTCGCTCGAGACAGCGCCGCGCGAAGCCTCTCGACGAGTTGGGCGTGAGTCTCTGTCCTGGGCGTAAGCGTAGGCGATTGGCCGCTCGCGATCGCGCCGAGCATCGCTCGCGCTTCGTCGGCGCTGACAACGAGGGTCGGCGCTCGCTCGGGCGGTTCGCGAAGATCCTCGTCGATCGCGACGGACAACCCGAGGCGATTGGCGACAATCTCCGCGGTCTCGACGCAGCGACGAGCGGGGCTTGACCTCAGCGAAATCGCACGCGAATCGAAGTTATGCGTCATCCATCGCGCCAGCCCCGACGCCTGTCCGCGGCCCCGGGCGCTCAGCGGAGAGTCGCTGTCGGTCTCGCGCTCGCCTGCCTCTGCGTTGCGCTCGCTCTCACCATGACGAACCAGCAAGAGGGTCTTCGGAGCAGCAGACGATAGCGCCGAAGAGGATCGCATCCGATGATTGTGCCACGTGAACGCGGCGCAGCAGCGACCAGGCCCCGGTTGTGAGAAGCTCAGCGGGCAGTGTTCGGCTGGTTTCGAAGGCGTGACGACTGGGGCGACCTACCGAAGTCGCTCGGATTACAGGTCGATGGGCGTGGACTGCTTCGCGGCGAGTGGGGCGTCGTCGAGCTGTTCGCTTCGCATGGCGCCGAGCGCGTGTCCTCGACGGACGCGCGTGGAGTTCAACGGCACGACGACTTCCCGGTGACGTGGATCTACGCGCGCTTCGAGCCGAAGCTGCGCCTCGGGCTCTCGGTGGCGTCGACCAACGCGCTGACACGCTTCGTCGAGTGGGCGCGATCGAGCTGCGACATCGAGATCGGCGACCCTGCGTTCGACAGGGCATTTCACTGCGCCTCGCGCGACCCGGCCGGCGCGCGCTCGTTGCTCAGCGGCGACGTCGCGGTCGAGCTGACCCGCGCCGCGTCGAGACACGCCATCGTCACCGTCAACGACGACGAGGTGTGCGTGACCGAAGCTGGCTGGCGCCTCTCACCGGCCACCGTGGCCTCGGCGTTCGAAGTCGTCGGCCGCTCTGCGGAGGCGATCATGGCGTCGCGACGCGGGCTCGTGCTCCCGTGGGAGATGCAGGTACGCGAGCATTGGGACGCAGCGCTCGCGCGGGTCGGACTCGTGTTCGACCCTGTTCGCCTCGAAGCGCGAGGAGTGATCGACGGACTGTTCGTGACGGTGACGATCGACGGAGGAGATTCGCTCGCCACCGAAGTGACCGTCGTTGCGCCGGCGCCGTTCGCACACGGGCTGCGCGTTTTGCGGCAGGACCAGGGCTCGGTCTCGAAGTGGTTTCGAGGGCAGGACATCATCATCGGCGAGCCTGCGTTCGACGACGCGTTCGTCGTCAAGGGAGAGAACGAACCCGAGGTGCGCGCGGTGCTCCGCGGCGAGCCTGCGGCGCGGCTCGTCGCGCTCGCCAACGACGGCGAAGTGCACATCGAGAACAACGCGCTGACGGTGCGCTTTGCTCAGGTCGAGACGGACCAGATCGCGGCGTTGGTCGAGGCCACCGTCGAGGCAGCGTCGCTGATCGCGCGAAACGCGAGCGGCTTTCTGGGCTGAGTGTCGCACGCTCGAGTCGAGGTACCGTTGCGCATGGTGTTCACAACGGACTCGGAGGACGCAGAGCGTTCGAGGCGGGGACGAATCGACTCGAGCTGGCGTCGTCTGCTGCATCGAGCGGCCGGGCGCGCGCTGCCGATAGCGCTCGTGCTCTTGGCCGCGGCTTGCCAGCGCAGCACACCGAACCCGAACGATGTCGTCACCGCAGCGGACGTGCTCGACGCAGCGGACGCGCTCGACGCGGTCGCTGCCGACGCCGAGGTTGACAGCGGTTTCCTCGACGCTGCGCTCACCGACCGGGCGCCGCTCCCTCCGCCGCTGTGTCCGGCGCGGGACGCGTCAGCGCCGCGCGACGTGGTCGCAGGCCCGCTCACGGTCGTCCGAGTCGACGGAAGCAGTACAGCGCCGCAGCAGCTCGCGGTCCACGCCTGCGCTGGTCTGCGCAATCGCGCGAGGCCTGGCTCTGTGTTCATCAACGCGAATGCTAACGACGCCGCGTGGATCAGCGAGCTCGCGCTGGCGCCTGCGTCGACGGTCACCGCTGCGGAGTTTCTGAGCACGTGCGCCGCGGAGCTCCCGTCGTGCGTTCGCTACGACTACGAAGCGCAACGGCCCTTACTGCCGAACATTCTGACCGCGGCTGCGGTGCTCGGAGCGTTGCCGGTGGACCGGAGCATGACGCTGTCGTGCGCAACTACGTCCTTCGACGCGACGATCGAGCTGCGAGACAGAAACACTCCCGCGCTCGCGACTCGGTATGTGTTCGATCGGTTCGCGGCGCAGACGACGGGGCTCGCGATGCTCAATCCTGGCTACGAGCTGGCGCCGATGCAGCCGGCGACGCCGCGGATCACGCGAGACATGGGGCCTGCCCTCGTCGACCTGGTGTTTTCAGAGCGCTTGTTCCTGATCTTCTTGGTCAACGGCTGCATCGACGGACACCCCGAGAAGGAGCTGCTCAGCAGCATGGTCAACTCAGGGCGCTGGCCTTCGCCCGTCGCGGTCTACGGCTACAACAACTCGTGGTTCACCGCAGGCGGATACCTCTACGAAGCGCAGACGCTCTGCCTCGCCTCGCGCAACATGGGCGCGATCGCGAGCGAGACCGCGAACCTGTCGTACTTCTCGACGCGCTCGGCGCCGATCGAGGGCCCGGGAATCCTGCGGCAAAACGACCCCGAACCGATCACCTACGACCCGACGCGGACGTACGTCGCGTTCGTCGTCGGCGACGGCGACAACATCGACTTCATCATGAGCACGCGCCGCGAGTGGATTCAGCAGCGCGCCGCGGCGTGCAGGGCCGGAGCCGCCACGTGTCCGCCGTTGACGTGGACGATCTCGTCGCACCTCACGCGGTTGGCTCCTGACGTGCTCCGCTGGTACTACGACCAGGGGCGGCGCACGGGACGCGACTACTTCGCGCTGCCCCCGAGCGGTCACTTGTATGCGTATCCGTCATCGCTCGCGCCCGCCGCGCGCGATCGCTTCGTCGCCGCGACGGAAGAGGACGCGTGTTCGCTCGGACTCACAGGCGTCGTTCATTGGGACTGGGCCGGTACGTGGGAGGACGCCGAGCGTGTGTTCTTGCCGCGGTACGCGAGGTTGGGAGGTCCCGTTCGCGGGATCTTTCCCGTCAACGTGCCGTACGTGCTGCCGATCTTTACGTGGTGGCCGCCGAGCAGGTTCTTTCAGATCGTGACCGGTGCGGACGGCGGCCAGGTGGCACTTTTCAAGCCGCGGTCCTGGCGCGGCGTCAACAGCGACACCGACCGCTTCTTTCTGCGTCCGCAGCGGATGGCCGAAGAGATCGCCGCGTATCCGCGAGGCACCGTCACGTGGGTCTACATGACCAGCGACGGCGGGTTGAACTTGCAGAACTCCTACCTCGCGCTGCTCGCCATGCTGCCGCCGCACGTTCAGCTGGTCAGCACAGACACCGCCGCGCGGCTCGCGATCGAATCGCGTCGCTAACCGTTCGTCGTGGTCATCGGCTCGAGCGCGGCATGATCCGTGCGTTTCACGCCGACGGATCACCGTCACGCAGCGTGACGTGCCGATCTGTGCCGAACGAGTGACGGTCTCCGCAATTGATTGCGGAGTGTTTCTGACGAAGGGGAGCGAAGAATGAACTCGAGAATTGCATGGGTGTTCGCGGCCATCGCAACGGCGGCGAGCGTATCGACGATGGAGCACACGGTGCTCGCGTGTGGGGGCTGCGTGCATGTTCCAGGGCCCGCGCCGTCCTCGGTGACCGAACACAGGATGGTGCTCGCGCTCTCGTCGCGGCAGACCACGCTGTGGGATCAGTTTTCGTACGCGGGCAACCCGTCGGAGTTCGCGTGGATCCTGCCGATTCGCCACGACCCTTCGGTGCGCGTGGCCGTCGCGGACGATCGCTTCCTGGCGATGTTCGACCAGGTGACAGAGCCCATACTCGACGAGCCACCGCCGCCACCGCCGCGCTGCCCGACGACGTGTCCAGACGTCTGCTGGCGGCCTCCGCCCTTCGCCGATGCGAGCGCATCGCAGGACGCGAGCGTGGACTCGAGCGTCGTCGTGCATCGCATGGAGGTCGTCGGTCCGTATGCGGTCGCCATCATCGGAGGCGACGACGCGATGGCGCTGCGGCGCTGGCTTCGAGACAACGGCTATGCCGTTCCCGCGTCGATCGAGCCGGTGTTGGACCACTACATTGGCCAGCGAATGGACTTCGTCGCGCTCCGATTGCGATCGGCGGTCGGCGTCAACCGAATGGTTCCGGTTCGAGTGACGGTGCCTGGATATGTTCCCGTGCTGCCTCTGCGGATGGTGCAGGCTGGAGTCGGCGACAAAGTGGGACTCAACCTCATGGTGTTCGCAGACGCGCGCATCGAGGCGATGAACTACCCCAACGGAGAAATGAACGACGCGATGTTCTCCTTCGACTACGCCCGGCAGAGCTGGCCCCCGCCGACATGGGAGCACCTCAACGTCGCGCGCCGAGCGCTGTGGGCGACCAACATGCGTCGCACGTGGATCACCGAGAGCGCCGCGCGGATGAGCCCAGACGTCGTGCGGGCGATCGCCCGCGACGCCGAGCGCACCTGGCGTTCGCAAGCGTGCGGAGAGGATGGGGGCGTTCCACAGCCGTGGGACTTCAACTGCGGAGGACCTCGAGCGAGCGAGGACGCAGACGTCGCGCTCACCGGGCTCGGAGCGAACACGACGTTGACTCGGCTGACCGCGGACCTTCCGAGCGTCGCGCTGTCGGCCGATCTACAACTGGGACCGCGGGTGGCGGACGTCGAACGATCCCGCGTTTATCAATACGGACAGCTCCTCAATCGCCCCTCGCCGCCCGTGTGTACGCCGCTTCAGTGCCCGACGACGTGCGACGGCGGTGTGTCGATGGACGCAGCCAGACCGAGCGGCGACAGCGGTCGACTCGACGGTTCGGCGCGCGACGAGCTCGTTGTCGGTGGCGGGGTGAGCTGCTCGATCAGGGGGCACCAGAGGCTGGGCGCGAAGGCGTCGTGGCTCGTCGTGATCGCAGCGACGCTCGCCGCGCGTAGAGCGCGCAGAGCCGCGCGAACGAAGCGCTGACGGAGACGAAGGTACGCTCCGCCACCAGCGCGTCGTTCGCCACGTCGATCGGCGAATAGCTACCTCGCGTTCTCCGAAGAGGCTGCTGTCCACAGACAGCTTCTCCATCAACTCGAGGACCGTCGTGCCCGACTGTCCTGATGTGCCGAGCGCCGAGGCTCTGCGAGGCGTGAGAGAGGACGCGCAGCGAGGGATCCTGTCGCGCTTCGCGAAGTCCGCTCCCAGCTGGCGCGACGCGCGCTGTACAGCGTGAGCGGTCGCGGCGCACGTCCGATCCGCTACACTCGTGGTGTTCGAGACGTCTTCACGCATGTCCCGCCGCCTCTCGATTCTTGTGTTCTTGGCTACGACCGCGCTGCGCTGCGGACCGGTGACGACCTCGTCGCCCGACGCGATCGCTCTGCTCGATACCTCTCGCGACGAGTCGACGGACGCCACGCGAGACGTACTGCCAATGGACGACGCGCCCGCGGATGCTGACGAGCACGACGCGGGGTCCCAGGGAACGCTGTCAGTCTGGCTCGTGCGGGTCCCAGACAACACGCCGAGCGGCGCCCCGCTGCACCTGGCGGGATCGTTCAACGGCTGGAGCCCAGCCGCAGACCGATTCTCGCGCGACGACTCGTTGCCCGCGACCGTCCTTCGCGTGCGCGGACTCAGCGCGGGACAGCGCGTCGAGTTCAAGGTCACGCGTGGATCTTGGGCCACGGTGGAGCGCGACGCGCAGGGCCGAGACCGGCCCAATCGCGCGGTGACCTTCGATCCCGCGCGCCCCTCGGTCGCCCTGTTCGTCGAGCGGTGGGCGGACCTGGGACCGCCATCGCACACTCGCTCCGGCGACGTTCGCGTTCTGCCCGCCGTGCCGATTCCTCAGCTCGCTCGGACCCGAGACGTCTGGCTCTACTTGCCTCCGGGGTACGAGTCCTCTGCCGCGCGCTATCCAGTTCTGTACATGTTCGACGGGCAAAACGTGTTCGACGCCCGCGCCTCGGCGTTTGGAAGCGAGTGGCGCGTCGACGAGGCCCTCGAGGCGATGTTCTACGAAGGGCGATCGAGCGGCGTCATCGTCGTAGCCCTGGCAAACAGCGACGCGCGTCCGTGCGAGTACAACGTCTTCGCGAGCGATCCGCACCCGGGCTGCGCGGACCGCTCGGCGCTCGGAGATCAAACCAACGCGTTCATCGCAGACACGTTGAAGCCGCGGATCGACCAGGATTTTCGCACGCGATCGGGCCGCGAGGACACCGCCGTCATGGGCAGCTCCATGGGCGGCTCGATGTCGGTGCGGCTCGCGTTTTCGCGACCAACGCTGTTCTCTCGCGTGGCGGCGCTCTCGCCGAGCTACCAGAACACGCTCGCTGCTCTTCCATCGATGCCCGACTACCTACGGGCGCAGCGCCCTGCAGCGCCGTTTCGTCTCTATCAGGACATGGGGTCGGTCGAGCGCATCCGTGACCTCTCGACGGATCTGCTCGTGCGCAACATGCGCGCGGTTCGCGAGGCCGCTCGTGAAGCAGGCATTCCGGACGATCGCAACCGGGCAGAGATCATCGCAGACGCCGCCCACAACGAAGACGCGTGGTCCGCGCGGGTCGGCGGGGTGCTCGACTGGCTCTGGCGCTGACGGGTCCGCTGCATCCGAAGCGTGGCACCTTCACGGCTCGAGTCGCCGCGCGCACGCTCGCTGAGCGTCGCTCAGAGCGTCGGAAACTCGCCCTCTTTCGTGATCCTCGCGATCACGTCGGCGAGCGGAATCGACCCGAGCTCGCCCTCGATCCTCGAGCGAACGGAGATCGAGCGCGCCTCGACCTCTTTGTCACCGACGACTCCGAGGTACGGAATGCGCAGGTTTCTCGCGGCGCGGATCTTTCCGCCGAGCTTCTCGTTGGAGTCGTCGACGATGACGCGGATGCCCTTGGCCTCCATCTCCGCGCGGATCTCGTGGGCGAAATCGTTGTGCCGATCCGCCACCGTGAGCAGCGCGATCTGCTCGGGCGCGAGCCACACGGGAAACGCCCCGGCGACGTGCTCGATGTACACGCCGAGAAAGCGCTCGAGCGATCCCAGGATCGCGCGATGGAGCATGACCGGACGGTGCGCCGTGTTGTCTGCGCCGATGTACTCGAGCTCGAAGCGCTCGGGCAGGTTGTAGTCCACCTGAATCGTGCCGAGCTGCCAGGGACGACCGATCGCGTCGGTGATGTGAAACTCGAGCTTGGGGCCATAAAACGCGCCCTCGCCTTCGGAGATCACGTACGGCAGGCCGCGCGCCTCGAGGCCCTTGGCGAGCGCGGCTTCGGACTTGTCCCACATCTCGTCGGTGCCGAGGCGCTTCTCGGGTCGCGTCGCGAGGCGAATCTCGATCTTCTCGAACGCGAGCGCCTTGTAGACCGCGTAGAAGAAGTCCATGAACTTCGCGATCTCGTCCTGCATCTGGTCCGGCGTGCAGAAGATGTGACCGTCGTCCTGCGAAAACGTGCGCACGCGCGTCAGGCCGTGCGTCACGCCCGAGCGCTCGTAGCGGTGGAGCCGACCGAAGTCCGCGATGCGCAAGGGCAGCTCGCGATAGGACCGGCGCTGGGCGCCGAAGATCACGCAGTGGCTTGGGCAGTTCATCGCCTTGCAGCCGCACACATAATCGAGATACGCGCCCGAGAGCTTCTCCTTCGCCTTCTCGCCGGCAGAGACGAAGACCTCGCTCAGCGGAACTCCGCGCGGGCTACGTCCCTCGGGCACCTCTTCGAGCGCGTCGGCGCCAAACGACATGAACATGTTCTCGCGATAGTTCTCCCAGTGGCCCGAGCGCTCCCACAGGGCCTTGTCGAAGATCTGCGGGGTGATCACCTCGCGATAACCGCGGCGGGCGTACTGCTTGCGAATGAAATCAACGAGCGTGTTGTAGACGAACGCGCCGCGCGGCAAGAAGAACGGCGACGCGGGCGCCAGGTCGCTCACCATGAACAAGTCGAGCTCTTTGCCGAGCTTGCGATGGTCGCGAGCCTTGGCCTCCTCGAGCTGCTTCAAGTACGCATCGAGCGCCTTTTTGCTGGGAAACGCCGTCCCATAGATGCGCTGGAGCATCGGGTTGGACTCTTGCCCGCGCCAGTACGCGCCCGCGACGCTCGTGAGCTTGATGCCCTGCAGAAACTTCGTGTTGGGAACGTGAGGCCCGCGGCAGACGTCCACCCAATCGCCGTGGCGATAGAGCGAGATGTCCTCGCCCTCGGGGATCGCGTCGATGATCTCGAGCTTGAACGTTTCGCCCATCGACTGAAAGAGCTTCTTGGCCTCGTCACGAGAGACGACGTCCCGGCGAAAATCGTGGTTGCCCGCGATGATCTCGCCCATCTTCGCTTCGATCTGCGCGAGGTCGGCGTCGTTGAACGGCTTGTGATCGGGCCGCGCGAAGTCGTAGAAGAAGCCGTTTTCGATGGCGGGGCCGATGGTGACCTGCGTGCCGGGAAACAGCCTCTGGACCGCGTCGGCCATCACGTGCGCCGTCGAGTGGCGGATGATCTCGAGCGCCTTGGCGCTGTCCTGCCTGAGCACGTCGAGCTTCGCTGGGGGCTCGATGGGCGTGAGCAGGTCCACGATCTTTCCGTCGACCACAACGGCGACGACGTCTTTGTCGAGCTGTCCGCGCTGCGCGAGGAGCTCCTTCGGTGCGATTCGCATAGGGAAAAGTCCGTCCTTCCGAAAGCGACGGGCCCGCAAACGAGTGGGGCGGTCGCTGGTGTGCGGCTCGGATAAATCGAGCTTTGCTGTCACGCTCGCAGGTCGGGCGCCGCACACATGCGACGGCGATCCGCGAGCACGAAGCGGTTAGTGTGAAGATCGCCCTCTGTCAATCGCGGATTCGCGCTCGAAACCGCACCAACGGCGGCGCCACCGCGGCGCAGGGAGGCGACCGTGTAGACTCGAGCCTCGCGACAGTACGCCGCGTGGAGGAAGTCATGGGCGACGGTGAGCCGAAACGAGAGAGCGATCCCAACGATCGCGATGACCATGACGAGCACGACGACGAAGACCGCGACGCGATCTTTGCCCGACGAAAGTTGCTCGTCTCCGCGGCGCTCGTCGGCATGACGCTGCCCGCCGAAGGGTGCGACTGGCTGCAAGAGAAGTTCGGCGCGCGGAGCGCTCCGTGTTTGACCGCGCCCATTCCGCAGGTCTGCCTGGCGATGCCGGTCGATCCCGGCGACGTCATGCTCCAACCACAACCGTGCCTCAACGTCGCGCCGCAGCCGTGTCTCGCTCCCCCGCCCAGCGTCTGCCTCTCGATGAGTCCTGCCCCTTGTCTGCGCGTCGCCAGTCCTCGAGACACCGACGAAGCGCAGCCGCGCCCGTGCCTCTCGCGGCCCGCGCCGCGGACGTGCCTGTCGCAGACGAGGCCGGCGCAAAAGGGTGACGACAAGGACGAATGAGCGATCGAGCTGCGAATATCCGCTGGGATGCTGCCGGAGCCGCGCCGATCCGTCCGTTGCGAACCGCGTCGTCTACCAGAAGCCCGCCGCTCGCTCGCAAATTGTCGCGGTGATTTGCGGTGCGACGCACTCCCGCGGCACACTCACCGTGAGTGAGGCGCTGGATCTCGTCGCTGCGTTGCGTCGTCGCGCTGTTGGCGCTCTTCGTCGCGTTGTGCGCGAGCTGCGCCCGCGAGCGGCCGTACGTCGAGCTCGTGCTCGACACGGATCTTCCCGCGAACGTCGGGCTCACGTTGAAGCTCAGGGTGATCCGCCTGGACCGCCCGCCCGCGCCGCTGGTCGACGCTGCGATCGACGCAAGGACCGACGGCTCGAGCGACGCGCGCAGTGACGGAAGCGTCGACGCCAGAGCAGACAGCTCCATCGACGCACGGGTCGACAGCGGAATCGACGCGCGAGTCGACAGCGGAATCGACGTTCGAACCGATAGCGGCATCGACGTTCGGACCGACGGAGCGCTCGACGCTCGCACCGATGGCGCGCCCAGCGACGGCGCGAGCGACGCGGCGATGGACGCGCGGCGCGACGTGATCACGCTGGAGATCGATCCCTCCGTCAACAGCCAGGAGTTTCGCCGCACCGCCGACGGGGGAACGTCGTTTCCCGCGTCGATCGTGTTCAACCTCGAGACGCCCTATGACGATCGACTCCTGATCGAAGTGCAAGCGGAGAGCTCGAGCTCCGCTCCGCTCCCGAGCTACTCGTGGACGCAGCACGCGATCGTGCGTCCCTTCGCAGAAGGCCCCACCATCGTTCGAATGGTGTTGAGCCATCGCTGTGCTTTTCCTGTGCGCGGCTGCGGCGCGACGGGGATGGACAACTGCGCGGTGGACGCCTGGTGTCAGCAGCGTGGGCTGACGTGCGGCGAAGACGGGGCGTGCCTCGATCCTGCGGCCGTTCCTGTCGCGAGGGCGCCACGACGAAGACCAGACGCGAGCGTGTGCGGGCGCGATCGGTGCGATCCCTGGTGTCCGCCGTGTCCGGCAGGGTCGAGCTGCGGCCCGAGCGGCACCTGCGTTCGCTCGGTCTCTCGCGGCTGCATCGACAACGACGGCGACGGCTACGGCGAGGGAATGGTTTGCCTCGGGCGCGACTGCGACGACACCCGCCGCAACGCCAACCCACTCGCGCCCGAAATCTGCGATCGCATCGACAACGACTGCAACGGCGCCGTCGACGAGATGGGCATCTGCGGTCCCTACAACAACAACGTCTGCGCGATGGCCGACGCGATCGACCTCACGGTGAACAGCACGACGACGCGACTGATCGACACCACGCAGGGCGGGCTCGAGCTGTCCGCGATGTGCCGCTTCTCGGGGTCGAGCGCGGGCGGAGGCAGAGAGCTCTGGTACAGCGTCACGTGGCCATCGAATCAAGAGCTCGAGGTGCTCCTCGAGCGCGTGGGGACCTCGTCGGACCCGGTCCTCGTCGCGTTCGACCGATGCCCCGACGGAACCATCCTGCCCCTCGCCTGCAACGACGACATCGGCCCCACCACCGCGCGCGCTGCGCGGATCGTCGTCCGACCCTCGACCGCGAGCGCGGCGCCGCGGACGCTCGTCTTCGCGGCGGACTCGTACTCCGAGTCGAGCAGCGGCCCCATGCGATTGACGGTCTCGCGCAAGACTCCCGCGGCGCCCGCGAGCTGCTCGGCGCCCTACGACGTCGGTGTCGGCGGCGCGATCGTGGGTACGTTCTCGCGGGACACCACCGCCCTGCCCTGCACGATGCGCCCGCGGACGCAGGACGAGTTCTTCGTCGTGCAGACCGGAGCAGAAGACAACCCCTACGTGCAGCCAGGCAACACCACGCCCAACCCCGCCGCGCCGGTCTTTCTCGCGACGACGCAGGCATGCGGGATGTACACCCCCATGCAGTGCATCTCGAGCGAGAGCGGGACGCGACAGCTTCAAATCGAGCCCAACCGCCGAACGATCATCGCCCTCGAGGGGACGACGCCTGGCGGTGGCTACGTCTTGTTGGTCACGACGACGGGGATTTGACCGCGTTTCGAGCGGTGATCTCGCGCGCGACGATGGAGGCTCAGCCCCACTTTCCGCCGCGACGCGGTCGCCAACCTTGCAGGGTGCGGACGTACTGCAGCCGCTCCCACGCGTGCGGGTCCGGGGCCTTGTCGAGCGCGAGCACTCCCCGAGCGTGCCCGGCCTGGGCGTAGCCCATCGCGTCGAGCCGGGTCGCCATCGACTCGACGATGGACCGCATCGCGTCCGGTCCGCGCTCGAGCAAGACGCTCGCGAGCTGCACCACCGTCGCGCCCGAGAGCAGGCATTTCACCGCATCATCGCCCGAGTGAACGCCGCCGCTCGCCGCGAGCTCGAGGTCGACTCGCCCCGAGAGCAACGCGAGCCCGTGGAGCCGCAGCGGCAGCTCGTGGTGCGTCGAGAAGCGCACGTTCCGCACGACGTCGAGCGCGTCGAGGTCGATGTCCGGCTGATAGAAGCGATTGAAGAGCACCGCGCCGCGCGCTCCGGCGCCGCGAAGCTTGTTCGCGAAGAACGGAATCGACGAATAAAACGGCGATAGCTTCACGCTCACCGGAATCCGCACCGCCGCGCACACGCCGCGCACGACCTCGAGCTGCCTCGCTTCGACGTCGCTCGAGTCTTCGCTGAGAGAGGTCGCGAGATCATAGAGATTGAGCTCGATGGCGTCTGCTCCCGCGGCCTCGAGCGCGCCCGCGAGCTCTGTCCAGCCGCCCGGCGTCGTGCCGTTGAGCGACCCGATGACCGGGATGCCCAGCGCGCTCTTGGCGCGGCGAATCTTGACGACGTACGCGTCGGGGCCCAGCGAAAAGACCTGCGAATCGGGCAGCATCGTGCGCGCCTCGGCGTCGGTGTCGACGTTTCCATCGAAGTAGCGATGCGCGGCCATCTGCTCTTCGACGAGCTGCTCTTCGAAGAGCGAGCGCATCACCACCGCGCCCGCGCCCGCTCGCTCGAGCGAGTGAAGCGCGTCGACGTCGTCGCTGATCGGGCTCGAGGCCACGACGATCGGCGTCGGAAGCTCGAGCCCCAGCCACTGCGTCCGAAGATCAACCATGGCTGCCTCCCTTTGCCTGCGCGTCGTGCGCTGGGATGGTCATTCCTGCGAGCTGTCCATAGAGCGCTCGGCGATCGGCGACCGCGTCCTCTGCGAGCTTCACGAGCTGCTCGTACCGCGCTGGGTCTCGCAGCTCGACCATCCTGAATCGCGCCTCTTCTTCCATGTATTTTCTCAGGGGAACCTTCACCGGACCGCTGTCGAGCTCGAGCGGCGCCTTTCCTTGCGCGACCCGTCGCGGGTCGAAGCGATAGAGCGGCCACGCCCAGCTATCCACGGCGCGTCGCTGTTGCTCGGGCGAGTGCAACAGGTCGTATCCGTGCGCGATGCACGGAGAGTTGGCGATGACCAACGCCGGCCCGTGAAAGCTCATCGCCTCGCGCAGCGTGTCCGCGGCGTGCGTCGGCTTCGCTTGCAGCGCGATCGAGGCCACGTACACGTGCCCGTAGCTCATCGCGAGCAAGCCGAGGTCCTTCTTGCGCGTCTCTTTGCCGGCGCTCGCGAACTTCGCCGCCGCGCCGAGCGGCGTGGCCTTGGACTGCTGACCACCCGTGTTCGAGTAGACCTCGGTGTCGAGCACGAGGACCTTGACGTCGCGACCCGCGGCAAGGACGTGATCGAGGCCGCCGTAGCCGATGTCGTACGCCCAGCCGTCGCCGCCGATGACCCACACCGCGCGCGGGACCAGCTCGTCGGCCATCGTCGACAAGAGCTTCGCGCTCCGATCGCTACGCCCTTCGAGCGCGGCGCGCAGCGCGCGCACGGACTCGCGCCGACGCTCGATCGCCGCTTCGTCGCCCACGTAGCAGCGCGCTTCGAGCTCGTCGACGAGCTGGGCAGGCAACGACGGTCGCAGCTCGGCCAGCAGCGATCGCGCGTTGCGAGAGAGCGCGTCGACGGCTAGCCGAAAGCCGAGTCCGAACTCGGCGGCGTCCTCGAAGAGCGAGTTGTTCCACGCGGGGCCGCGGCCGTGCGAGTCGGTGGTGTACGGCGTCGTAGGGAGATTTCCGCCGTAGATCGACGAGCAGCCGGTGGCGTTGGCGATCAGCATGCGGTCGCCGAACAGCTGCGTGAGCCAGCGAATGTACGGGGTCTCGCCGCAGCCCGAGCACGCGCCGCTGAACTCGAAGAGCGTCGGGAGCATCACCGAGCCGCGCGCGTCCGCCGGGATCTTCGTCCTCGGCAGCTCGGGCCTGCTCGCGAAGTACGCCCATCGTTCGCGCTCTCTGTCGCGATGCGCGCTGACCTCGACCATGTTGATCGCCTTGCGCCTCGGCTGCCGACGGTCCTTGGCGGGGCACACCTCGACGCAGAGCCCGCAGCCCGTGCAGTCGTCGGGAGCGACCTGGACGACGTACGCGAGCCCGTTGATTTGCTCGCCGATTTTGCAAGGAATCGACGTGAAGTGCTCGGGCTTGTCCGCGAGCGCGCCCGGCTCGAACACGCTCGTTCGAATCGCCGAGTGAGGGCAGATCATCGAGCACTTGTTGCACTGGATGCACAGGTCCGACTCCCATATGGGAATGTCCGTCGCCAGCGCGCGCTTCTCGTACTTCGCCGTCCCAGTCGGCCACGTTCCGTCCGGAGGAAAGGCGCTCACGGGGAGCTCGTCCCCTCGCCCTTCGAGCAGCAGCCTGGTGGTCTTTTGCACGAAGTCGGGCGCCTCTCTCGGCACGGCCTCGCGCCGCACCTTCGCGCTGCTCGCGCTCGCGCCGAGCTCGACGCGAACGAGGTGCGCGAGGCACGCGTCGATCGCGGCGACGTTGCGGCGCACCACTTCTGGGCCTCGTTTTCCCCAGGTCTTGGCGACAGAGTCTTTGATCTTCGCGATCGCCTCGTCTTTGGGAAGCACGCCCGCGAGCGCGAAGAAGCACACCTGCATCACGGTGTTGATGCGCTTGCCGAGCCCTGCCTCTTCGGCCACTCGCCCGGCGTCGATCACGTACAACACGCACTGCTTCTCGATGAGCGCGAGCTGCACCTCTCGAGGAAGAAGGTCCCACGCGCCCGCAGGATCACCGGGCAGGTTGAGCAGCACCGTCGCCGAACGATCAGCGCGCGACAGCACGTCCTTGCGATCGAGCAGCCCGGGGTCGTGCACGGCCACGAATTTCGCGCGCTGGATTTCGTAGGTCGATCGAATGGGTCTCGGGCCGAAGCGCAGGTGCGAGACCGTCGTCGAGCCGGACTTCTTCGAGTCGTACACGAAGTGGCCCTGCACGAAGCGACCGCCCTCTTCGCCGAGGATCTTCAAGCTGGCCTTGTTGCTCGAGACCGTTCCGTCCGAGCCGAGGCCGTAGAAGATCGCTCGCACGACGTCGTCGCTCTCGACCTCGAACGCTCGGTCCTCCGAGAGAGACAGCCGCGTCACGTCGTCGCGAACGCCCACGGTGAAGCGCGCCTTCGTCGCGGGGTCGCCCGAGAGCGCACGCGAGAGCTCGTCGAAGACAGCCTTGGCCATCGACGGAGCAAACTCCCGCGACCCGAGCCCGTAGCGCCCGCACAACACCTTGGGGATGCTCGTGCGCGCTCCCGTCGTGTGCGCCCAGAGCAGCGCTCCGCCCACTTCGAGCGCGAGCGGATCAGCGCTCGCACCAGGCTCCTTCGCGCGGTCGAGGACTGCGATCGCGCGCACGCTCGACGGCAGCGCATCGAAGAAATACCGCATCGAAAACGGTCGAAACAGCCGCACGCGAAGAACGCCTACGCGCTCGCCCTTCGCGACGAGCGCCTCGACCACCTCGTCGGTGCACTCCGAACCAGAGCCCATCATGATGATGACCCGCTCGGGTTCGGCGTGCCCCGAGTATTCGAACGGCGCGTACGAGCGACCCGTGATCGCTGAAAAGCGCTTCATCACGGAGGCGAGCTTGTCGGGGCAATCGTCGTAGAAGGGGTTGCTCGCCTCGCGGGCGGAGAAGAAGGCGTCGGGGTTCTGCGACGTCCCTCGAAGCACGGGGGCCTCGGGCGTGAGCCGACGAGCGCGATGAGCGTCGATCGACGCCGGGTCGATCAGCGAGCGAAGCTGCTCGTCTTCGAGCGCGACGATCTTCTGCACCTCGTGCGAGGTCCGAAAGCCGTCGAAGAAATGCAGAAACGGCACGCGCGACTCGAGCGCCGCCGCATGGGCGATCGCCGCGAGGTCCTGCGCCTCTTGGACGCTCCCCGAACACAACAGCGCCATCCCCGTGGACCGCGCGACCATCGCGTCCGAGTGATCGCCGAAGATCGAGAGCGCCTGCGTCGCGATCGCCCGCGCCGCGACGTGAATCGCGCAGCCCGTGAGCTCGCCGGCGATCTTGTAGAGGTTGGGCAGCATCAGCAGCAGCCCTTGCGATGCCGTAAACGTGGTCGCCAGCGAGCCCGCCTGCAGCGCGCCGTGCACAGCGCCAGCCGCACCGCCCTCGCTCTGCATCTCGACGACATCCGGAACGACGCCCCAGAGGTTGGGGCGCTTCGAGGACGCCCAATCGTCGCTGTACTCGCCCATCGCCGAGGCAGGGGTGATCGGATAGATCGCGACGACCTCGCTGAGTCGATACGCGACCGATGCCACTGCCTCGTTGCCGTCGAGCGTCGTGAACCTGGTCATTGAGAGTCTCCGCCTTGCCAGCCATGCGCGCCGTTTGCGCGTGCGTGCGCAACAACCGTCGCTGGACGATCGATCGCCACGCATTCCACGGGTTCGATCGAAGCCTTTGCGTGTCGACGCAGCGATTGTGCCAACCTGCGAAGGCGACGGCCCCCACGACCCGTCGCTACTTTGCGCGAAGAAACGCTGCCATTCGCGAGCGTTCTTCATCGATCGCGGCCGCGAGCGACTTGTCGCGCTTCGCGCGTTTTGCGTAGCCGACCTCGACGTCCATCACTCCCTGGTCGACCGAGACGTTGCTCCAGCCGATGACGCTGTCGCGCCAGAGCATGGGCAGCGCGTAGTACCCGCGGACACGCTTGCTCGCGGGGGTGTACGCCTCGAAGCGATACGCCCAGCCCCACAGGAGCTCGAAGCGACGGCGATCCCACACGACCGGGTCGAACGGCGAGAGCCACGCGACGCGCGCGGCGGGCTCAGCGAAGGTTCGCGGGTCCTCGCGCGCGGGCCAATACCAGCGAACGCCGTCCACGAGCGCGTGAGCGAGGCGCGACTTCGCTCGGTCGAACGCAGCACGTTTGGCGTCGCGCCACTGCGGCGCGCCGAGGCCGAGGTGCGTGAGCAGTTGTCGAAGCGAGGCTTCGGGCAGCGGCGCGTAGCGACCGACGATGGCGTCGACGAGGCCGTCATGTGCGGCTCGAGGATCCTCGGGGGACGCGAACGGCGCGCGTGCGCGGTAGAGCCGAACGCCGCTCTTGCGGCCGGCGACGCGGAGGATTCCGCGGTAGTGCATTCCGTCGAGCAGCTGCGTCGAGGCGCTCGAGCGCCCGCCCCACCAGTTCTTCACCGTTCCGTGCGCGAAGTGAGCGTCGACCTCGCGGGGGTGGACAGTGCCCTTGTCGAGAACGTACTCGAGCACCGCCGCGGCGCGCTTCTGCTCGCTCTTCGTCCACGCTCGCCTGGGGGTGCGCGGGTGCATCAGGGCCTGAAGCTCCCTCGTCACGAAGCCGTAGTTGACGAAGTAGTCCTCTTCGATGGCGAGCTCCGCGTAGCGCTCTTCGAGATCCCCGACGCGATAGCCATCGACGCGATGTCGAAGCTCCAGGTCCTGCGCGACAGCCGGCGCGCGAATGGGATCGGCCTGAACGAACTGCGCGCGTTCGAGCGCGCGCGCGAGGGTGCTGGTCGATCCGAGCGACCGAGCGACGGCGTACGCGCGCAGCGTCGAGAGCGTGATCGGGGACACCGCGAGAGTGTGCCGACAGCCGGGACGGTCCTCAATAACTCAAGTATTCACCAAGCAATCAACGTGCCCGACAGCCGGGGACGGTCCTCAATAACTCAACGATTCACCGAACAACCCACGGGCCCGCAATACCCCGAGTCATCGAGGACCCGACCCGGTTGGCCGTCCCCGCCCGGCTCGGTACGTCGCTTGCGCCGTGAATCGTTGGGTTGTTGAGGACCGTCCCCGGCGTGCGGGCACGTTGATTGCTTGGTGAATACTTGAGTTATTGAGGACCGTCCCCGGCGTGTCCGCGCCGGTTCTCGACACGATTGTGTGAAGCGCCAGCGGTCGCGCCGGCAATCACAGAGTAGGACGACGCTTCGTCCGCGCCGGGCGCAGCGCGCTGCCGCAGCGCCGGAAACTGAGCAGCGATTCGCTGCTGTCGAGCCCAGGGGCTCGCCACGGTTGCGCCGTCGTCCAGCGGGACGGCGGGCGCAGGCCGCGGCGTACTGCAAGGAGCAATGCACATGGACACGCTGAACTCTCGATTCGTGGATGATGGGACCCTCGCGACGTCCGAGACGAGCGCCGAGCGGCTCTACGACGATCGCGGCACCGACGTGTTGCCCTCCGACGGGCCCGATCCGATCGTGAACATGGGCTTGTGGCGCGCTCCCGACGGCTCGCGCGCAGCGACGCTGCACGAGGCCAACATGCGACTGTTCGATCGCGTGCTCGACCTCGCGGAAGTGCGCGACCGCTCGACCCTGATCGACGTCGGCTGCGGCTTCGGAACGGCCGCGATGCGCGCCGCCACCCGCACGCGCGCGGCGAACATCGTCGGGGTCAACGTGTCCGATGTGCAGCTGAGCATCGCGCGCGACGCTATCGCGAAGGGCGGCCTCGGCGGACGAATCCGCTGCGTCAACGCCTCTGCGACGGACCTGCCCTTCGACACCGCGTCCGTCGATCACGTGATCAGCGTCGAGGCGGCGTTTCATTTCGCGCCGCGGGCGGCGTTCTTTCGCGAGGCGGCGCGCGTGCTGCGGCCCGGTGGAACGTTGGTGGTCGCGGACCTGTTGATCGCGCCTGCGAGCGGACGCGCGAGCGCGAAGATGCTCGAGCAGCTCTCGCGTTCGCTGGCTTTTCCCTACGCAAACGCGTGCACGCTGAGGGCGTACCGCGCCGAGGTCCAGTCGAGCGGCCTTTGCGTCAGCAGCGTCGAGTCGATCGGGCGCGACGTGGTGTCAGCGTTTCGTCGGTGGATTCTTCGCAACGCCCTCGGGCATCGGGCGGCGCGCAAGGACCTCGGCGCGTGGCCGTTCTTGCTCTATCCGCTCGACTACGTCCTGCTGCGCGCCATCAAGGCTCGCTGAGAGTTCGACGCAACGGACGGGAAGAAGCACCTCGCACGCTCGTCGCCCGCTGAGCGCGTCGCGCATCGCTGGGACTGCATCAACTGGCCGATCTTGCGGCGATGGGTCGCGTCGGAGCTCGACCCAGTCGAAGAAGCGAGCGCGCTAGGATCACGGCGTCGCCTCGCCGCTCTCTTTGCGACGCTTGTATGCCTCGATGCCCGCGAGGATCTCGGCTTTGGCCTCGTCCGGTCCGCCCCAGCCGAGGATCTTGACCCACTTGCCGGGCTCGAGGTCTTTGTAGTGCTCGAAGAAGTGCTGAATGCTCGCGAGTCGCTCGGGCGCGATGTCGTCGTACTTCTGCCAGTGCTTGTAGATCGGCAGAATCTTGTCGATCGGAACAGCCAGGAGCTTCGAGTCACCCCCTGCCTCGTCGTTCATCCGCAGCACTCCGAGCGGCCGACAGCGAATCACCGCGCCCACAGCGACCGCGAAGGGCGTGATGACCAGCACGTCGAGCGGGTCTCCGTCGTCCGCGATCGTGCGAGGGATGTACCCGTAGTTACACGGGTAGTGCATCGAGGTCATCATGAAGCGATCGACGAAGAGCGCGCCCGTCTGCTTGTCCACTTCGTACTTGATCGGGTCGGACGCCATCGGGATCTCGACGATCACGTTCACGTCGTGAGGTACGTCTCTGCCGCTGTCGACGTAGTCGAGGATCATGGCGCGACGGTATCACCGCTCGACGCCCGCCAAGCGAGCGGCCGTGGGACACGCGCTCGGTGAGCGGCATGTCTACGACAGCGCTGCGTCGTCGAGCGTCGGCGGCGGCAACGGACCCACCATGTGATGGCGATACGACTCGCACCGCCAGCGCGCGACGCCTTGGATCTCGACGCACGTGCAATCCCCACCCGGGCCGCGCTCCTGCGTGCTGCCGAGCACACATTCGCCCGGCGAATACGGCCGACAAGCCCACGCAGGCCCTGCGGTGGTCGCGACGCAATCGCAGAGACTTGCCCCGCGCTGCATCCGCTGCCCGACGCCACACGCCGGTGGAGCGCCACCGCCCTGCCCGACGACGACGGTGTGCATCTGGACGTTCTGCTCGTCGTTCGGCGGCGGTCCCTGCTCGAGCACGGTCGTGTTGTTCTGCACGACGCCTCCCCCTTGAACGACCACACCCCCGCCGCTGCTTGCGCCGAGCGGCGGCGGAACGGCCTCTTCCTGCATCACGCAAGCGGGCGCGGCGCCCACGAGCGCGAGCGCCTGGGTGAATCGAAGGACGTGTGCCAGTCGCCTGCTGTTGTTCGGGGTCATCGCTGCGCCTCTCGCTCTTGCTGGATACGGAACGTCCAGCGGCGAGCCCCCCTTACAGCCCCGCCGGTATTGGTCGCCCTTCAGCGAAGGTGGCCCTGGAGAAACGAAAACAGCGGCGAGTGTCTTTCGATCACTTCGCCGCTGTTTTCGCTGCGGATTTTTGTAGGCGCGCGCGGGATTGAACCGCGGACCCCTACCGTGTCAAGGTAGTGCTCTACCGCTGAGCTACGCGCCTGGAAGGGAGCGCGTAGGTAGCGAGCCCTGGGCTCGGTGTCAAGCGGTCAATTCAACTCAGGGCACGGCGCGGTTCGAGTACAGGACGTCGATGCGGTCTTCGAAGCGCTGTTCGACGACCCGGCGACGGACCTTGAGCGTCGGAGTGAGCTCGCCCGCCTCGACCTCGAGGTCCCGCGGAAGGACCGCCCACCGCTTGATCTGTTGATAGTTCTCGAGCGAGGCGTTGACGCGACGGACGATCGCGTCGAGCTCGCTGGCCACCTTGGGGTGCTCGCCCCAGGGTCGGTCGCCGCGCACGAGTCCCTCGCGCGTCGCGTAGGCGCGCGCGGCTTCTTCGTCGAGCGTGAGCAGCGCCACGAGATACGGGCGGCGATCGCCGATGACCACCGCGCGCGAAACGAGCGGGTTGGCTTCGAGGAGCCGCTCGATGTTCTGGGGGGCCACGTTCTTGCCGCCCGCGGTGACGATGAGGTCCTTCTTGCGATCGGTGATCGTGAGGTAGCCCTCGTCGTCGATCGAGCCGATGTCTCCGGTGCGAAACCACCGCTCCTCGCCGAGCACGGCGCTGGTCGCGTCGGGGTCGTTGCGATAACCCACCATCACGTTGGCGCCTCGAACGAGCACCTCGCCGTCGTGATCGAGCTTCACTTCGACGCCGGGCGCTGGGAGCCCGACCGTTCCGAGCTTGTAGGCGTCGGGGCGATTGATGTGCGTGGCGGCCGTGGTCTCTGTGAGGCCGTAGCCCTCGAGGATCAGCACGTCGCAGCTGTGAAAGAACTCGGCGACGTCGCGAGACAGCGGGGCGGCGCCGGAGATGGCGAAGCGCAGGCGCTTTCCGAACACGTGTCGGATGCGCTCGAGCACGGCGAGGTCTGCGGCGCGGTGCTGCGCGGCGAGAAAGGGACCGACGACGCCGCCGTTGCGGCGGACTTCGCTCACGGATTGACCCACCGAGAGCGCGCGCTGAGCGATGCGCCGACGGAGCGGGCTCTCGCTCTCGATCTTGGCGAGCACCGACGCGTAGACCTTCTCGTACACCCTGGGAACCGCCGCGAAGAACGTCGGGTCCACCTCGCGCATCTCGTCGAGCGCGCTCGTCAGAGACGTCGCGAACGCCGTCGAGAAGCCGACGCGCACCGCGGCCACGAGCAGCGCCTTCGCGAAGATGTGCGCGAGCGGCAGAAACAGCAGCGTTCGATCGGCGTTGGTGAGCCCGAGCACCTCGCGGACCGAGCCGGTCTCCGCGTCGAAGTTGCCGTGCGAGAGCAGGACTCCCTTGGGCAGGCCGGTGGTGCCAGAGGTATAGACGATCGTGGCGATGTCTTCGGGCGCGACGCGCTCACCGAGCGCACGAATCGCAGTCTCGTCGCGATCGAGCATGCGGCGCCCGGCCTCGAGCAGCTCTGCGTACGACATCACCTTCGCCCGCTCTTCGCGAGGAACGACGTCGTCGAGCCGCACCTCGAGCCTGCCTCGCGGATCGGGTCGATCGAAGCGTCGTCGCGCGTCGAAGTACACGATCCGCCGCACCGCGCGCCGATGTTCCGCAGAGGTCCCTGTGAAGAGCTTCTCGACCTGCATCGGGTCTTCGGCGAACACGACGACCGAGCCCGAGTCTCGCAGCACGTGCGCGACGCCGTCGGGCGTCGTCTGCTGATAGATCGGGACGATCGCGGCGCCCGCAGAGACGATCCCCATGTCGACCTCGGCCCACTCGCGGCGCGTTCCCGAGAGGATCGCGACGCGATCACCGTGCGACACGCCGAGGTCCGACAGAGCCGCGGCGATGGCGACCGCCGTCTCGTCCCATTCGCGAAACGACCGCGAAATCCAGTGCCCTCCGACGCGCGTCTCGAGCGCGGGTCGATCGCCGTTGCCAGTCACTTGTCGGCGGAGCATCGCGACGATGGTGTTCGTCATAGTGTTACTCGTAGCGTGGAGCGGAGCGGAGCTTACCCGAGGCCCGGGCGCTCGGTGGCTTTCATCTCGCACGTTCAGTGCGTCGAACGCGTTGAACCTGGGCGGTGAAAAGGTATTGTCGCGCGCAACGCCAATGCCAGCCGGGTACGTCGCGCTGGTGCTCCACGGACATCTTCCGTTCGTCAGGCACCCAGAACACAAAGACTTCCTCGAAGAGCGTTGGCTCTTCGAGGCGATCGCCGAGTGCTATTTGCCGATGATCCAGAGCTTCGAGCGACTCGAAGCGGATCACGTTCCGTTCGAGCTCACCTTCTCGCTGTCGCCGCCGCTCGTCGCGATGCTGAAGGACCCGACCCTGCGACGACGCTTCGAGCTTCACATGGAGAAGCTCGATCGGCTCGTGGACAAAGAGCTCGCGCGGACGCGCGGAGACCACACGTTCGAGCCGGTCGTTCTCTGGTACGAGCAGCACCAGAAGAACCTGTGGAAGACCTGGCGATCGATCCAAGGTGACGTCGTCGGAGCGCTCGCCGCCTGGGAGGCGATGGGGCGGCTCGAGCTGTGGACGTGCGGCGCGACGCACGGATTTTTTCCCGCTCTGTTGCATCACCCGCGGATGATTCACGCGCAGGTCGAGCTCGCGGTCGAGTCGCACACCCGCGCGACCGGACGAACCCCGCGCGGCATGTGGCTGCCCGAGTGCGGCTACGCCCCCGGCGTCGACAGCGTGCTGACCAAGCACGGAATCGCATACACAGCGCTCGAGTCGCACGCGATCGTCAACGCCAACCCTCGCCCGAGGTTCGGGACGGCGACGCCGATCATCACGCCCGAGGGACTCGCGTGCTTCGGCCGCGACGTGAGCGCCTCGCATCAAGTGTGGGCCGCTGAGGTCGGCTACCCTGGCGACGCGCTGTACCGCGAGTTCTATCGTGACGTCGGCTTCGACAACCCCTACGAGGACGTCAGCGAGTTCGTCGCTGCGGACGGGACGCGGCAGAACACCGGTCTCAAGTACTACCGCGTGTCCGAGCGCGGCTCGCGCAAGCAGACGTACGACCCGTGGGCCGCGGCCGAGCGCACCAAGCTCCACGCCCTCGACTTCGTGTACGCGCGGCGCGCGCAGTTGAAGAGGCTCTCTGCGCGGATGGACACGGCGCCGATCGTGCTCGCTCCCTACGATGCAGAGCTGTTCGGCCACTGGTGGTTCGAAGGACCGCGGTGGATCGAGAACGTGTTTCGCGCGCTCGAACCCGTGCGGGCGGACCTCGAGCCGACGACGCTCGGGCGCTATCTCGCGCAACACCCAGTGCACGACGTGGGCGAGCCCGAGTCGAGCTCTTGGGGCGCCGGCGGATACGCGGGCGTGTGGCTCGATCCAGGGTCGAGCTGGATGCTCCGCCACGTCGATCACGCGTGCAGAGAGCTCGTCGACATCGCGAGGCACCACGCGATGGCGGGCGGAGTCCGACAGCGCATCGCGAAGCAAGCGGTGCGCGAGGTCATGCTGCTGTTGTCTTCGGACTGGGCGTTCTTGATCAAGACCGGCGGCGCGCCGCACTACGCGAGGGCGCGGTTCGAAGCGCACCTGGCGCGCTTTCGACGGCTCGGGCTGATGCTGTTGGGGGGCGACGCCGACACGAAGTGGCTGGCGGACCTCGAGTCGCGCGACAACATCTTCGACGAGGTCACCTTTCGCTGGGCCTTCGAGCCGCTCTGACGAGAGGTTTGGTGCAGCGAATTCGCCCATGGCTGCGCGCGCGTGATACGCCCGTCGCGCAGGAGTTTTCATGGCCCGAGCACTTTCGTTCGATGGAGCGTTCACCGCGTTGGCGACGCCGTTTCGTGACGGCGCGATCGACTTTGCGTCGGTCGACCGGCTGATCGACTACCAAATCGCTGGCGGGATCAGCGGGGTCGTTCCCGTGGGAACGACCGGAGAATCGCCGGTGCTCGACAGCGACGAGGCCAAGGCCCTGATCGCGCACGTCGTGAAGCGGGTCGCGGGCCGGGCGACGGTGATCGCGGGCACGGGGTCCAACGACACGAAGAAGACCATCGAGGCGACGCGCGCTGCGAAGGCCGCTGGAGCAGACGCCGCGATGGTGGTGATGCCCTACTACAACCGGCCCACGCAGGGCGGGTTGGTCGCGCACGTGCGCGCGGTGCACGACGGGACGGAGCTCCCGATCGTGCTCTACAACGTCCCGATCCGAACCTCGAGCGACCTCGGCCTCGAGGCGATCGTGGAGATCGCGAAGCACTGCCCGCGCGTCGTGGCCCTGAAAGAAGCCACTGGAAACGTTCTGCGAACGCAGTCCGTCGTTCACGCGCTCGGCGATCGCATCGCGGTGCTCTCGGGCGACGACGCGCTCACGCTGGGCATTCTTGCCTGCGGCGGGCGCGGCGTGATCTCGGTCACGAGCAACGTCGCGCCTGCGCGGGTCGAGGCCGTGGTGAAGACGTTTCATCAGGGAGACCTCGCCGGCGCGCGCGCGAAGCACTTCGCGTTGCTGCCGCTGCACGAGGTGATGTTCGTCGAGAGCAACCCCGGTCCGGTGAAGGCAGCGCTCGAGCAGCTCGGCATTCTCGGGCCCGAGGTGCGGCTTCCGCTCGTGTGGCCGTCGGCCGCTTCGGTGACAAAGGTGCGTGACGAGCTGATCCGACAGGGCTTGCTCGGCGCGCGATGACCGTGCTTGTGTGAGGGCAAGAATGATTCACGTAGCGCTCGCTGGAGCATCGGGACGCATGGGCCGACAGGTGCTCGAACAGCTTCTTACGGCGACAGACCTCCGCCTCGTCGGGGCCCTCGAGAGCCCTCGCAACCCAGAGCTGGGAACGGACGCCGGCGCCCTCGTCGGTCGTCCAACCGGCGTTCGGCTGACCGATGACGTGCGCAAGGCGCTCGAAAAAGCGAAGGTTTGCGTGGATTTCAGCGCTCCGGACGCGACGGCGTCCGTGCTGCGCGCCGCCGCCGAGCGAGGGATCGCGTGCGTGGTCGGCACCACGGGCCTCACGGACGAAGCGCGCGCCGCGATCGACGATGCGTCCAAGCGCGTCGCCGTGGTCGCCGCGCCCAACATGAGCGTGGGCGTGCAAGCGCTGGGGCAGCTCTTGCGACAGGCGATTTCGTTGCTCGGCAGCGACTTCGACCTCGAGATCATCGAGGCGCATCACAAGCACAAGGCCGACGCCCCGAGCGGAACCGCCCTTCGACTGCTCGAGATCGCCTGTTCGGCGAGAGAAGAGTCGAACGCGGAGGCCGTGGCAAAGCACGGTCGAAAGGGGCACCACGAGCAAAGAGCGCAGGGCGAAATCGGCGTTCACGCGGTTCGCGGCGGCGACATCGTGGGGGACCACACGATCATCCTGGCTGGAGAGGGCGAGCGCATCGAGCTCGTTCATCGCGCGACCTCGCGCGCCGTCTTCGCAGCTGGAGCGCTCCGGGCGGCGCGATGGGCGGTCGATCAGCCCCCCGGCCGCTACGGGATGGGAAACGTCCTCGGCCTGCGGTGAACGACGTCGTCGACCAACAACCGTCGCGAGGAGAGCTCGAGTGCCGTTCGTCCTGCTTCTACTAGCGAACGCGGCGGTGGGGATCGCCGCCGCGCTCGCAGCAGAGGACGAGCTGCGCGCGAGCCCGCGAGGTCCGTGGGCGACGACTGCGTTTCGCGCGCTCGCCGCGCACCTGGCGCTCGCGTCGCTGCCGGTGGGGGCGTTCTGGCTCTGGCGCGCGCCAGATTGGACAGTGTCGTACCTCGCCCACGCGTCGCGGGCGCCCTCGCTGCTGCTCGCGACCATGGTCGCGACCCTCGCGGCCGCTGCGCTCGTCGGCTTTTCTCTGGGCGCGAGCGCCGTCACTGCGCACCGTCGCGAGTGGTTGCCCAAGGTGCTCGTCGCGATCGCGATCGTCGCGGTCGTGATCGTCCTGGTGACTCGGCGACGAATCGGGGTCGTCACGAGCTACGTTCATTTTCGAGGAGGCCTCGGACCGACTCCAGGAGAGCGAGTTTCTGGTCCCTGGTGGGTTTTGTCAGCGCTTGTTCCGTGGGCGGCGGGCGCGGCGGCGTTGGTCGGAGGGCTCTCTGCGCACAGACGCGCGTTGACGCTGAGAAATCGCGGGTGATAGCGTCGCGACCAAGGACGCGGAGGTCCACCAAGGTGCCGAGAATCTCCCGAAAAGCGATGTCGCTCGTGGTGTTGCTCAGCGCTGCGCCAGGCTGCGGCAGCGTGATGTACACGGCGAATATCCTCGGGGCGAGCTCTGCCCTCGAAGAAGCCAGGCTCGCCGAAGCAGAGCGCCTCAGCCCATACGAGTACTACTACGCGCGCGCCTGCTGGGAAAAAGCCCGTGAATCTGCGGGCGACGCCGAGTATCAGCACGCGGTCGAGCTCGCGGACTCGGCGAGAGAGCACGCGTTTCGCGCGCGCGACCTGGCCCGTGCCAGCGCTGCGTCGAGCGGAGGATCCGCCAGCACAGCCAACGCGGCCGCCGCCGGCCAGGGCTCGAGCAACGAGAATCGATGATGCGAAGGACACCCTGGTTCGCGCTGGTTTATTTTGCGTGCTTCGCGTTCTTCGTTCCGCTCTTCGCAGGGTGTGAAGCGTCCACGTCGCTGCGTGGTCGGATCTCGTCGGTCGAGTCGACGCTGGATCAAGCTGAGCGAAACGGCGCGATGCGCTGCGCTCCTCGTGAGCTTGCGATCGGCCGAGCCGAGGCGCGATTTGCGGCGATCGAGCTCGACGAAGGCGACCTCATCCGGGCCAATCAGCACTTCGAGCAGGCAAACGCCCACGGGAGCTCGGCGCTGAGACTGTCGCCGCCCGATCGCTGCCTTCCTCGCGCCGCGACGCCGAGACCGCCTCCGCGGCCGGGCGATCGCGACGGCGACGGCTACCTCGACCCGGACGATCAGTGCCCGGACGAGCCCGAGAATTTCAACGCGTTTCGCGACGAAGACGGCTGCGCGGATGACCCGGACACCGACGGTGACGGCATTCCGGACGGCGTCGATCGCTGCGTGGTCGAGGCAGAAGACCGCGACAACTACCAGGACGACGACGGCTGCCCCGAGCCCGACAACGACGCTGATGGGATTCCGGACAGCCGCGATCGCTGCGTAAACGATCCGGAAGACATCGACACGTACCAGGACGACGACGGCTGCCAGGACGCCGACAACGACCAGGACACGGTGCTCGACACCGCGGACAACTGCCCGCTCGAGGCAGGCCCGCCAGATAACTCTGGCTGCCCGCCGGTGTTCCAGCACATCCAGGTCACGCAGCACGGCGTTCGCTTCCACGTCGAGTTCGACCTCAACCGCGCGACGCTCAGGCCGAGCGCGACGGTGGTGCTCGACGAGGTCGTCCGGTTCTTGAACCAGCCGCAAAACCGCACGCTGCGCTACGAAGTCGGCGGCCACACCGACAGCCGCGGCGGCCGCCGCCGCAACGAGCGCCTCTCGCTCGAGCGCGCGCAGTCCGTTCGCTCCTACCTGATCAGCCGCTCGATCGACCCGAGTCGAATGACCTCGCGCGGCTACGGCCCGCGGGTCCCGATCGAGAGCAACACCTCCGAGGCTGGCCGCCAGTCCAATCGCCGCGTCGAGCTCAACGAGCTCGACGAGCGCGGCAACTTGCGACAGTAACCGCTCGTGGGGGGCTCGAAACTGTCGCGTCGGGCGTAGGATTGGGTAGGATCGCGCCCGATTCGAACGGACACCCCCTTCGGGGGGCCACTCCGAATGCCCTCGAGATGCCCCCGTCAGCCGCTGGCCGACGAAGCCCCCAAATCCCGCCGTTTGTCGCGGCGTTGTGACGGACCTCCACGCATGAACCGCAGCCTACTTCGCGCTTCGATCGTCGCTTCGCTCTTGGTGATCGCCCCGCTCTCTGCCCACGCGCAACAACGCGACCGCGCGGTGCGCGGGATGATTCAGCAGGCGATGGAGGACTATCAAAACCTCGACGTCGACGGCGCGCTCAACCGCCTTCGCCTCGCGCTCAACTCCTGCGGTCAGCGCAACTGCTCGCCACAGATGCTCGCCCGCGTTCACCTCGCGATCGGCGTCGTCTCGGTGGGCGGGCAAAACGACTCGAACACAGGTATTCAAGAGTTCGAGCAAGCGCTGCGCCTCGATCCCAACGCTGAGCCCGACGCGATGCTCGTGACGCCCGAAATTACCGCAGCGTTTCAGCAGGCGCAGCGACGGGTCGGCGGCGGCACGGGCAGCACAGGCAACACAGGCAACACGGGCAACACGGGCAACACGGGCAACACAGGCAACACGGGCAACACGGGTAACACCGGCAACACGGGCAACACCGGGAGCACTGGGGGCGCCTCGGGTCCGCTGCTACACACTGCGGTGACCGAGCAGGTTGAAAACACGCCCATCCCTGTGTTCGTCGAGCCGCCGACGGGCTCGACGCCCGCGCGCGTCGTCGTTCACTACAAGGGGCTCGGGATGTCGCGCTTCGCCGAGGCGCCCGCGAGCCGCGTCGCCAACGGATTCGGCGTCGAGATTCCATGCGGACAGGTGATCGCACCGCACTTGGACTACTACGTCACTGCCCACGACGACGCGGGCACCACCATCGGAACCGCGGGCAGCGAGGATCAACCGTTTCGCGTCGAGATCGTTCGTGCGCGCACGAGGCCTGCCCCTGCGCTGCCTGGTCGGATGCCCCCCGAGGCGTGCGGAGAAGACTGCCCGCCAGGCATGACCGGACCGCAGTGTCGTCGCGGCGGAGGCGCCGGCGGCCGAGGAAGCCGCGGTCTCGGTGACCCCTGCGATCAGGCCGAGCAGTGCTCGGAAGGGCTCACGTGCCGCGAGGGATCGTGCGCCACGGATACGTCTGGCGGCGGCGGCGGCGCGCCGAACAGCTGGTACCGATTCGGATTCGAGATCGGTGGCGGATTCGCAGCGGGCGTTCTCTCGCCGAGCGCCGTGAACATCGAGCAGCTCTTCACGGTCGCGGCCGAGGATCGCTTTCGCTACCAGCGCGGCGTGTTCTACGCCGAGGGTCGCTACGACGTGATTTGCTCCCGAGACTTCGGCGAGTGCGGCCTGCGCGGGACCGACGTCGGCAACCGCATCGAAAACGCAGGCGGAATCCGTCTGCTCGGCAGCGATATCGCTCCGGTGCCGGACCAGATGGGTCTCTTTCAGCCGACGGGCGACGGTTGCCTCGAGGGGTTTTCGTGTCCGCGGTTGTCTGGCGGAGGACTGACGCCCGGAGGGTTCGTGCACGTGACGGCGCGCGTGAACGTGCTCAAGCAGCTCGGGTTCGGCGCGTTTCTTCGGTTCAACCCGGACTTCGCGGGGGTGACCCGCTACATGAGCCCCGCGGGCAGCGTCGCGAGCAACGCCGGCATCCTGCCGATGATGATGTTCGGCCTGCGCGTGTACTACTCGGTGCTCGCTCCCGGCTTCGCCCGCGAAGGTCTCAGCATCGCGCCCTTCATCGGCGGCGGCTTCGGGCAGATCCAGTTTCGACCGTTCGGCTCGAGCAACGGGATGCCCAACGCCCACGTCCGCTCGGGCACGCTGAACTTTCAAGCGGGCACCCGCGTCGAGTACGGGTTCGCTCGGATGTTCCACGTCGGCGGCGACCTCGCGCTGAACTTCCAGCTCCCCGTCACGGCCCGCGCCCTCGAGACGTTCATCTTCGGGTTCGACCTCGCGGCCAACATCGGAATGCACTTCTGAGCGCGCGATCGTGATCGGGACCCGTCTGCGCATCGCTCGCCAATCGCGCCAACGGCGCCTATCGACGCTCGCCCTCGTCGCGTCGATGGCGCTCGCGGTGGGCCCGAAGCTCGCGTCCGCGCAGAGCTCGGGCGAACAAGACACACGCGCGCGCGAGTCGCTTCGAAGCGCGCAGGATGCGTACCAAAACCTCGACCTCGACGGCGCTTCGGCGCGCGTGCGCGAGGCCAGGCGCCGCTGTGGCCGCAGCGGTTGCTCGCCGCGCGTGATCGCAGAGATCGCGTTGATGGACGGCGTGATCGCCGTCGGCGGTCGCAGCGACCAGGACGCGGGATTGAGGGCCTTCTCCGAAGCGGTCCGCAGCGATCCGCGCGTGACGATCGACCCGACCATCGCGACACCAGAAATCAACACGGTCTTCTCGCGCGCTCGTCGTCAAGCGCGCGGCGAGGTCCCGGCGCTGCTCCACGAGCCTGTGCAAGAGCAGCTCGCGCGCGCGCCGATTCCGATCTCGGTCGAGACCGGACAGATCGCGCCCGCGCGCGTCGAGCTCTCGTATCGGGTCGGAGAAGACGCGCCGTGGCGCCGGCTGCGGATGGAGCGCCTCGGACGTGCCTGGGGCGTCGAGATCCCGTGTGACGTCACGCGATCCGCTCGCGCGGTGGACTACTACGTGACCGCGTACGACCCGACCGACGCGACGATGAGCGAGGCCGGCAACGACGAGACGCCCCTGCGCGTGACGATCGTATCGCAGCGAACGCGGCCAGCGCCCACCCTGCCCGGACGGCTGCCGCCCGACGTGTGCCGTGACGCTTCGGACCGCGCGGCGGAGGGGGGATCGTGCACCGCCGACCCGCAGTGCGCCGAAGGACTCGTCTGCCGCGAAAGCGTGTGCTCGCGGCCTCCGCCTCCGCGGCCGTCGGTTCCGCTGCTCGAGGTCGAGCTCGGCGGCGGGTTGGGCCTCGTGTCGGTGCCGGGAACGCCCGCTTACGATCAAGCGGTCCGCATCGACCCGATGAACCCGATGTCACCCGCCGCGTGCGCGATGGTGTCCTGTCCATCGATGACGGGCGGGCTGTCGCTGACGGGCTACCTGATTCCGTCCGTTCGCGTGCACTTTGCGCAGCGCTTCGGGATCGGCCTGAGCTTTCGCATTCAACCGGACGCCGGACCTCGCACGACGCTGTCGAACCTCTTGATCGCGCTGCGCGGTTATTTCGCGGTCACGAGCGGAGGCTTCGCGCGGACCGGGCTCGTCGGCGCGCTGTTCGCGGGGACGGGCGTCGGGCAAATCTCTGCGCGCGCTCCGGGGTACGAAGGGCAGCCCTTTCCGGAGACGGGCCACGTGATCTCGGGGCTCAACAGCATTCAAGCCGGCGGACGAATCGAGTACGGCGTCGGGCCAGGGTTTCGCTTCGGAGGAGACGTCGCGCTGCAGTTTTTGTTTCCTCGCTTCGTGTTCAGCGCCGACATCACGGCCTTCGTAGGCATCGCGTTTCTGTGATGCGAAGTCGATGGGCGAGCCTGTGAGCGACGAGGCGAACGAACAACCCAGCGCCATCAAGGGCGCCTTGCGGTGGGCAGCGGTCCTCGGGCTCGCGGGAGCCGTTTCGTACGCGGGCGTGCGCTTGATGGACCATCGTCGAGCGAGCGCGGCCCAGCGCGTGTTCGCTCTGGATTGGTCGCGCTTCGAGGGATGCCTGCTGGGCGGCGCGACGGTGCCCGATCAGGGCCTGCCCGACGCGCTGCTCGCCCTCGCCAAGGGAACAGGCGACGAGGCCTGGCCGCACACCTGCTCCCGGCCGCTCACGCGCATCGCGACCGCCGCGCACGCGCTCGCGCTCGAGGGCGGGCAAGAACAGTCGCTCGAGCGCTCGGCCACGGCGATGGAGTCGGCCCTCGGCGAGGCGGTGTTCTGGACGCGCCACGTTCAAGCGCACCGCGTGCGCAGCCCCGAGTGGGTCGCGTCGTTCGTCACGCTGCGCCGAGAGGTTCGCGCGTGGACTGGACGCGCAGGGGTCGTGCTCCCCTCGCCCGAGGCGCCGCGCAATGGACGCGTCCCTCGCCCAGCGTCCGAGCCCGATGATCCTCCTCCTCCCGAGCCGCTCGAGGGCGGAGCCGAGGCGGACGTCGTGGACGCGATCGCCACTCCGACGCAGCTATCGTGGCTCTTTCGTGACCGGCGCTCGCGCTACGCGCGTTGTGTTTTTCCCTGGGCCGAGGGCGCGCAAGCGACGCGCATCGCGTGCGGCGCGATGACGCTCGGAGCCAGCGGAGACCCGCGCGACCTCGGGTTCGTCGCGTCCGACGCGGACCCGATGATCGTGGTGTCGCAGCGACCGCCGTCGGACCTGAGAGCGGTGATCGACGGAGACAGCTTCGAGACGCGCCTCGAGATCGCAGGCACCTCGCGGGCAGATCGCGATTTCGTGGTCGCGGCCGGGCAGGTGTGGGGCGTGCATCGAGCGCGCTTTTCGCTCGCGTTGCGGCGATCGGGCGGGCTCGAGCGCCCGCTTCCACGAGACGCAGACACGCTCTGGACCGATCGCGCGATGGGCCACGTCTCGGGCGACCCGACCAAGCGCGCTGCGCTCGTATGGCTCAACGTTCGTCGCGGAGGAAGCGGCACGATCCGCGGCCTCGACGTCGAGACGATGACGGCCTCGTCGCGAGCGCTTCGAGGGGATTGGTCGAGCTACGATCGCTCGCTCGAGCGATGCACCTCGGGGCTTCGCACGCTGTGGCTCGCGCGCGACGGTCACGGTGGCGCACATGTGTTCGAGTGGACCTCGGCAGGGCTCGCCGCGCTGGCCTCGATCGCGACGGGCGTCGCGCGAGAACACCGTTTTTTCTGCGATGCCACGCGCTGGGCGTTGATCGAGCGAGGCGCCAGCGCGCTGCGCGTGCGCAGCTGGGACGGAGCCACCGAGCAACGCCCGCTCGAGGTGCCGTTCGCAGGTCCGGTCGACGCGGCGCTCGCCGGGGGCTCGCTGTGGGTGGCCGACGGCGGAGCCGAGTCGGGAGCGCTCAGGGTTCGGGCGTTTCCTGGGACGACGCTGCTCGCGCGAAGGACGTACCCGGTGCTGACCGCGCCGCGCGGAATCCGCATCGTGGCCAGCGGCGCTCGCGTGTTGGTGCTCGCCCGCGCCGAGCAAACTCATGCGTTCATCGCGCGGGCGGGGGCGAGCGAGCTCATCGCAGCCACGCTCGCGCAAGCGCCGTGAAGGCGCTCACCTGGTCCGTTCGCCCGGTGTAGCGAGCCGTTCGCCGGGTTCGCCTTGACACCCTCAGCCCCACCGCTGCTATCCCCCATGGCCGTCCGATGATCGACAACGCCAAGCCTCCGATCGCGATTCTGGGCGCTGGACTTACGGGAATGTCTGCAGCGCACCACCTCGGCGGCGACGCGCGCGACTACGTCGTCTACGAGCGGCTCGGCCACGTCGGCGGGCACGCGATCACCCTCGAAGAGCGCGGCTATCGCTTCGACCGAACGGGGCACCTGCTCCACCTGCGCGACCCTGACATCAAGAAATGGGTCGGGACGATGTTCGGCGAGGGTCACCTGCGCCACATTCAGCGTCGCAGCCTGGTGTTTTCGCACGGGCGATACACGCGCTATCCGTACCAGGCCAACACCTTCGGCTTGCCGCCGGAGGTCGCGTTCGAGTGCCTGAAGGGCTACCTCGAGGCGCGCGCGACGAAGTGGGAGAAGGCCCCAGAGAACTTCGAAGAGTTTTGCCTGCAGCACTTCGGTGAAGGCTTCAGCAAGCACTTCATGATCCCGTACAACGCGCGGCTCTGGGGCGTGCATCCCAAGGAGATCACCGCCGAGTGGTGCTCGCGCTTCGTTCCGATGCCCAAGCTCGATGACGTGCTGGCCGGCGCGGTCGGGCTCAACGACCGAGAGCTCGGTTACAACGCGGCGTTTCTCTATCCTCCGACGGGGATTCAAGAGCTCCCGGACGCGATGGCCAAGAGCATCGCCGGGATCGAGCTCAACCGCGCGCCCACGAAGATCGACTGGAAGAACAAGCGCCTGCACTTCGCGGACGGAGCGACGCACGACTACCGCGCGCTGATCACGACCGCGCCGTTGAAAGCGCTGTGCGAGCAGCTCGTGGGGATTCCCGACGCGGTGCGCGAGGCGGCGAACAAGCTGCGGTGCAACCGGCTCTGGTACCTCGACGTCGCCACGCACAAGCCCGTGCAGAAGGACCTGCACTGGGCGTACGTGCCCGAAGTCCAGTACCCGTTCTACCGAATCGGCTGCTACTCGAACTTCAGCGAGCGCCTCGCGCCACCAGGAGGCGCTTGCTTCTACGTCGAGCTCGCGGATCGAAGCAAGCCCGACATGAGCACGCTCGGGCCGCGGGTCGCCCGCGACATGGTCGAGATGGGGCTGATCACCTCGGTGGACGACGTGCTGTTCATGTCGCCGCGCAAGATCGAGTACGCATACGTCGTGTTCGACCACGCGTACTTCTCGGCGCTCGCGGTGATCAAGCCGTTTCTCGAAGAGAACAACATCATTTCACACGGCCGCTACGGCGCGTGGAACTACAGCTCGATGGAAGACGCGCTCATCTACGGCCGCGAAGCCGCGGGTCGCGCGAGGGAGATGCTTCGATGAGTGCCAGCGAGAGCGCGCCGCCGCGCGTTTCGATCGTGATCCCCGTGTACAACGAAGAGAAGATCCTGCCTTCGGCGGTCGCCGGTCTACGCGAAGGGCTGAAGGACCTCGACTTCACGTACGAGATCATCCTCGCCGAAAACGGCTCGAAGGATCGCACGCGCGAGATCGGCAAAGAGCTCGGCGAGCGGCACCCCGACGTGACGATGTTCTCGGCGAGCGAGCCCAACTACGGAAAGGCGCTCAAAGAAGGCATCCTCCGCGCGCGCGGCGAGTTCGTGATCTGCGACGAGATCGACCTCTGCCTGACGGACTTCTATCGCACGGCGATCGGGCTGCTCGAGCGCAACGAGTGCGAGTTCGTCGTGGGCTCGAAGCTCCTCGGCGAGAGCAACGACGATCGTCCGTGGACCCGCCACGCCGCGTCGATGATCTACAACGGCCTTCTGCGGGTGACACTGGGCTTCAAGGGTTCGGACACCCACGGAATCAAGGCGTTTCGCCGCACGTCCGTCCTCGACACGGTGCGCGCGTGCGTGGTCGATCGCGACGTGTTCGCGAGCGAGCTCGTCCTCCGCGCCGAGCGGGGCGGGATTCGCGTGCGCGAAGTTCCGATCAAGCTCCGCGAGATCCGTCCCCCGAGCGTCAACCTGATCAAGCGCGTGCCCAACGTGATCAAAAACGTGGGCAAGCTCGTCTGGGCCATTCGCGTCCACGGCTAGCGCCGTCGCCCTGCGAGGCGACAGAACTGGACACCCGATCAGTCCACGAGCTATGAGGGAGGGGTGCGGTCGACGGCGTCGCGGCGAAGAGCAGTTCACGGGGCAGCGAGCGCGAGGACGCGCAGCGGCGCTGCGCCAACGGAGTTCGACTCCGACGACAGCAACGTCGACGGCGCGTTCGATGACGGCGCGTTCTCGGTCGACCGCGACCGCCGCGCGACCGACGAGCGCTCGGGCGAGCCGCTGCGCGTGTGTCTGTCCTGCGGCGAAGAGGACCCCAGCGAAGCCGTCGCAGCCGGACCATGCGCTCACGCCGAGGTGGCGGTCTTCTCCGAGGCGCCCTCGGAAGCGATCGCTGCTGCCGACCGGGTCAGGCGCGCGATGGCCGAGCTCGGCAAGGCCCAGCGAGCACTGTCGGGGCTCGCCCGCAGCGCGGTGACCTCGGGCGAGGCGGTGATCGACGAGCGCCCTCGCCTCGAGCCAGAGCCCGTAGCGGCCCCGACCATCGACTGCGCTGCGTGCGCCGAACGCGCCGCGCTCGAAGCGACCGAACCGAGCAAGAGCAAGCGCGGCAAGCGCGCGAAGGGGACGAGCGCACCGACCGCGGAGCAAGCGCAGGGGAGCTTCGCGTTCGTCGCTCCCAAACCGGCGTAAGCTCCGTGGGGTGAGCACCGCAAACTCCTCTCGCGCTTCACGGTATCTGGGTCTCGTCGCGGCGTTCGTCGCAGCGTGTTCGCAGCCGCCAACGACGGAAGACTCGAGCGTCGATCGCACTGCACCAGACGCGGCGAGCGTCGACGTCCCTTCGATGGACACCGCGATCGACGTCGATGCGATGGCGCCCGTCGATACGGGTGCGAGCGACGGTCCGCCCGCGGGCGTCGGCCAGCGGTGCACGGCCATGCGTCCCTGCCCGTCCGGCCTTCAGTGCGTGGACGGCGTGTGCGCGATCGACTGTGGCGGCAATGCGCTCTGCGGCGCTCGCTGCTGCGCGGCAGGCCAGGTGTGCGCAGCAGGCGCGTGCGTGGCGCCGGGGATGGCTTGCACGCCGAATCCAGGGTGCGGCGGCACCGCAGGGACGTGCCCCGCCAGCGAGTACTGCGACAGCGCGCTGATGCGTTGCTTGCCCAACGCGGCGACGGGGATGTGCACTGTTCCCGCGGCGCGGTCGTTTCGGCCGGTGGAGGCGTGGACCTGGCGCGCGAGCAGTCGATACCCGGACTACAAGGGCGTCCTGGTCACGCCCATCGTCGCGGACGTCGATCGCGACGGAGCGAGCGACGTGCTCGTGGTGGCGTATCGAGATCCCCCCGCGTCGTACGGCGGCACGGTGACGGCTCACTCGATTTTGTGTGCTCTCTCGGGCGCGGGCGACTGCATGGGCGGTCCCCGAGAGCTGTGGTGCACGGAGCCGCAGACGGACATCACGCGCGAGCTCAACTCGTGGGGCAACATCGCGGTGGGCGACCTCGACGGCACCGACGCGCGCAGCGAGCTCACGATCATCGCAGGGCTGCGCTTGGGGCCGCTCGGATCGCAGGGGATCGTCGCCTTCGACGCTCGCGGAAACCGCCTCTGGGTCGGCCGCCGCGCGGATGGAACGCCGGTCCCCGTCGAGCTCTACGGCGGCGCCATCGCGATCGCAGACCTCGAGGGCGACGGACGCGCGGAGATCATCGTCGGCAACGCGGTCTTCGAGTCCACGGGCGTCTTGCGCTGGCAAGACACGACGACGACCTGCGCTGGCTCATTTGGTCCGATGGCGTTCGCGGCCGACATCAGCAATCCCCCAGACGGTCGGCTCGAAGTGATCTGCGGAGGAACGGCCTACGCAGCGGACGGCAGGCGCCTGTGGTCCGCCCCCACGATGCCAGCGGGCTCGGGAGCGATCGCGGATTTCGATGGCAACAACATTCCCGAGATCGTGGTTGTCAACAACGGATCGATCGCGATCTTCCGTCACGACGGCACGCCAGCATCAGCGGTGACGAGCTTCGCTTCGGTGGGCTTGGACGGACGCGGCGGCGCGCCGACGATCGCAGATTTGGACGGGGACACGATCCCCGACATCGCGATCGCAGGAGCGTCGAGGTACGCGGCGCTGAGGGTCGTTCCACGCGGAGCGGTGTTCGCGATCGAGCGGGCGTGGTCGCAGCCAGCGGACGATTTGTCCTCGAACGTGACCGGGTCGGCGATGTTCGACTTCGACGGGGACGGTCAGTTCGAAGTGATCTACCAGGACACGTGCCGCGCACGAGTGTTCGGCGGGCGCGACGGCTCGGTGCTCCTGGACATCCCCAACATCTCGGGGACGGCGTCGAACTACCCCACGGTCGCTGATCTCAACGGCGACGGACGGGCGGAGTTCGTCACGGTTTCGGACTCTTACTACGCGCGCTCGGGCATGATTCCGTGTCCGGCGACGACGCCGCGCACCGATGGAGTGCGGGTGTTTCGTGACGCCAACGACAACTGGCAGAGCACCCGCGCTATCTGGAATCAGCACGCCTACTCGGTCACCAACGTCTGCGACGGCGTCGATACGGTCTGCACGGGCGCAGAGAACCAGCATGGCGCGATCCCGCGAAGGCAGGCGGCGTCGTGGACGCCTGCGCTCAACAGCTTCAGGGTCAACGCGCAGCTCGGGCTCATCGCGCGCCGCGCCGCCGACCTGGTCGTTCTTTCGGCGAGCGCCAACGTGGCTTCGTGCCCGACCGAGTACGTGATTCGCGCAGACGTGGCCAACCGCGGAACGCTCTCGGTTCCCGGCACGACGCCAGTGACCTTCTACCGCGAGGACATGATGGGCATGCGCACGCGGCTGGGCACGGTGACGCTCGAGCGCACGCTTGCGCCGGGAGGCACAGCGCGCGTTCAGCTCCGCGTGATGCCGCCAATGCCGGGAGTGTTTCGCGTGGTCGTCGTCGCCAACGATGACGGCATGGGCGGGATGCACGTGCGCGAGTGCAACACGAGCAACAACGCGAGCGAGCCGCTCGCCGTGGACTGCACGCTCATCGGGTGAGCGGTCGGCAAGCGAGCGCTGGGGCGGTCAGGGGGCTGCGGCGCAGAGCCAATGGATCAGCACGGGTGGCTCGCACGGCGCGAACACAGCCGGTGCATACGACCCATGTTTTCAAGGGGCTGCTCCCTGGCGCGGACGTCGCTCGCTGCGCGCGTCTCAGCGCCCCACCGAATAAGCGCCGAGAACTCAGCGGCAGAAACAGAGCGTTCGGGCTGAGAATCGAGTGACAGAACGACGTCTGGCACCGAGCCGCGGGGCGGCCCCCACCCGCGCTGCCGCGCGCCAGCGAGTGAAACGGCAGTGGGCGCAGTGCTGAAGCCCCCACCCGCGCTGCCGCGCGCGAGCGAGTGCAAAGACGGTGGGCGCAGTGCTGAAGCCCCCACCCGCGCTACCGCGCGCCCCGCCCCCGCCTGGAACGGCAGGGGCGGCGGCTTCGCATTGCGAAATCGTAGTATTCTACCGAGCAAGTTGATTGTGTGGCCATTGCTCTGCAATGGCTGCACTTCGCTCGATCGGTCTGCGTCGATGATCGACTGAGCACTGCTTTGCCCTTGCAGAGCAAGGACCACCACAATACACGTACGCTGCTTTCGCTAGCATTTTCCCAATGCGAAGCCGCCGCCCCTGCCGTTCCAGGCGGGGGCGGGGCGCGCGGCAGCGCG